>DASQPY010000121.1:0-9591 GCA_035643735.1 Actinoallomurus sp.
GTCATGCCAGGCGGCATCCGTACCGGCCTCCAGCGCCACCAACTGGGGAACATGACACCCGAGGTCCAGGAGGTCTTCGACAACTACAGGTGGAAGACCCCTGAACAGGGCGCGGCCACCTCGGTGCTCCTCGCCGCGTCGCCGATCGTGGAGGGGATCACCGGCCGTTACTTCGAGGACGGCAACGAGGCCGAGGTCACCACCGACCTGGAGTCCGAGACGGGCGTCCGGCCGCACGCTCTCGACGAGGGTGACGCCGTACGCCTCTGGGACGTCTCGACCGAGCTTCTGCGCTCCTGAGAGGCATGACGTGAGCCTCAGGGCACGACGTGTTCAAGCGAGCACGAATGAGCATCGTCCCCGCAGCGCAGGACCGTGCCCACGCTACGATGTATCCGGAATCCGTTCCGGACAGCGTTTCCGGCCTGCCGGCGGGAGGTCGAGTTCTGAGCGAAGCCACTGGGCGCGGTCCGCGCGCGGATGCGCGGCGTAACCGCGAGCGCCTCCTCGCATCCGCGTCACGACTGTTCGTCGAGCGAGGCCCCGAGGTCCCGTACGTCGAGATCGCCAAGGACGCCGGTGTGGGCGTTGGGACGATCTACCGGCACTTCCCGACGCGCGAGGCGCTCATCGAGGCCGCCTACCGCAACGAACTGGACGCGGTGTGCGACGCCGCGGCGGAACTTTTGCGCGTGCTTCCCGCCGAGAAGGCGCTGCGGACCTGGATGGACAGGTTCATCGACTACATGACCACCAAGATCGGCATGGGCGAGGCGATTCGCGCGGTCGTCTCCGCCGGTGGCAACCCGTACGCGCACAGCAGGGAACGCCTCGACAACGCGCTCGACATCCTGGTCGGGGCGACGACCGAGGCGGGCTGTACCCGCACCGGCATCAACGTCGACGACGTGCTCATGACGCTGAGCGGCATCGCGATGGCCGCGGGGGAGCCCGATCAGCGGGAGCAGGCGGGCCGCATGCTCGACCTGCTCTTCGAAGGTCTTCGCCCGCACGCGTGAGCGCGACACGCGGTACGGGAGTGCGCGACCGAACATCAGTCGCATGACCCCTGAGCACCGGGCCTGCTGCGCTACCCTCGGTTTCTGCGTCAATCGTCCGCGGCCCCCCAGGATCCCCGCCCCAGCGGGCCGCGAATCCGGATCGAGTTGCGGGGACAAGGGGTGCGAGCGTGTCGGAGCCGAACGTGCCTGAGCGGCCGTCGCTGGATGGTCTTGAGGCGAAATGGGCGGACCGGTGGGAGCAGGGTGGCACCTACCGGTTCCAGGCTCCCGGTGAGCGCTCGGCCGTATTCTCGATCGACACTCCACCACCGACGGTGAGCGGCTCACTGCATGTGGGTCACGTGTTCTCCTACACCCACACGGACATCATCGCGCGGTTCCAGCGCATGCGCGGCATGCACGTGTTCTACCCGATGGGCTGGGATGACAACGGGCTCCCGACCGAGCGGCGGGTGCAGAACCATTTCGGCGTGCGCTGCGAACCATCGTTGCCGTATGACCCGGACATCGAATACCCCGAACCGCTGACGAAGAAGGGTGAGCGGCCGATCATCGGCCTCTCCCGCCGAAACTTCGTGGAGTTGTGCGAACGGCTCACCGCGGCGGACGAGCAGGTCTTCGAGTCGCTGTGGCGGCGCCTCGGCCTGTCGGTCGACTGGTCGATGACCTACACGACGATCGGCCGGCGCGTGCAGCGGATCTCCCAGCTCGCCTTCCTGCGGCTGGTGCGCGCGGGCGAGGCGTACCAGGCCGAGGCGCCGACGTTGTGGGACGTCAGCTTCCGGACGGCGGTGGCGCAGGCCGAACTCGAGGACCGGGACTTCCCTGGCGCCTGGCACAGGTTCGCGTTCCGTACCGACCAGGGCGACGCCGTCCACATCGAGACCACCCGGCCGGAGCTCCTGCCCGCGTGCGTCGCGCTGGTCGCGCACCCCGACGACGAGCGCTACCAGCACCTGTTCGGCACGACGGTGACCTCTCCGATCTTCGGGGTGCGCGTACCGGTGGTCGCCCACCCGGCGGCCGAGCGGGACCGCGGTGCCGGCATCGCGATGTGCTGCACCTTCGGCGACATGACCGACGTCCAGTGGTGGCGCGAGCTGAAGCTGCCGACGCGCACCATCATCGGCCGCGACGGGCGGGTCCTGCCGGAGCCGCCCGCCGGCCTGGACTCGCCCGCGGGCCGCGACGCCTACGCCGGACTGGTCGGCGCCACTGTGCACACCGCCCGGGAGCGGGTCGTCGCCCTGCTGCGCGAATCCGGTGAGCTGGTCGGGGACACGCGCAAGGTCGTACGGCCGGTCAAGTTCTACGAGAAGGGCGACAAGCCGCTGGAGATCGTGTCCAGCCGGCAGTGGTTCATCCGCACGCTCGCCCACCAGGATGTCCTGCTCAAGCGCGGTGCCGAGCTGGGATGGCACCCGGGCTACATGAAGGCCCGTTACGACGACTGGGTGCGCGGCCTCAATACCGACTGGCTGGTCAGCCGGCAGAGGTTCTTCGGCGTGCCGTTCCCGGTGTGGTATCCCCTCGACGAGGCCGGCGAGCCGGACTACACGGCGCCCATCCCGGCCTCGGAGGACATGCTCCCGATCGACCCGTCCTCCGACACCCCGCCGGGGTACACCGAGGAGCAGCGCGGCGTGCCGGGCGGCTTCGCCGGCGACCCCGACGTGATGGACACCTGGGCGACGTCCTCGCTGACGCCGTTGATCGTCTCTGGCTGGGAGGCCGATCCGGAGCTGTTCGCGCAGACGTTCCCGATGGACCTGCGTCCGCAAGGACATGACATCATCCGGACCTGGCTGTTCTCCTCGGTGGCGCGGACCCACATGGCCGAGAGCACGACGCCGTGGCGCAACGTGGTGCTGTCCGGCTGGATCCTCGATCCGGACCGCAAGAAGATGAGCAAGTCCAAGGGAAACGTCGTCACCCCGATGAGCCTGCTCGAACGCTTCGGCTCGGACGCGGTGCGGTACTGGGCGGCCAGTGGCCGCCCCGGCACCGACACGGCGTTCGAAGAGGGCCAGATGAAGATCGGCCGCAGGCTGGCCACCAAGCTGCTCAACGCCTGCAAGTTCGTGCTCGGTGCCCCGGCGCCGGCGGCGGACGCGCAGGTGACCGAGCCGCTCGACCGCGCCATGCTCGCCGCCCTGGCCGAGGTCGTGGAGCAGGCGACCGCGGCGCTGGGGGACTTCGAGCACACCACGGCGCTGAACACCACCGAACGCTTCTTCTGGCTGTTCTGTGATGACTACCTCGAACTGGTGAAGCACCGCGCGTACGACGGCGGCGGGGCCGACGGCGAGTCGGCCCGGCTGGCCCTGCGCACGGCGCTGTCGACCCTGCTGCGGCTGTTCGCACCCTTCCTGCCGTTCGCGACCGAAGAAGCCTGGTCGTGGTGGCACGCGGATCTCGTGCACGCCGCTCCCTGGCCGACCGCGGAGGAGGTCAGGCCGCGCGACCCGTCCGCCACCGAGCTGATCTCGCTGGCGGGCGCGGCGATCGGTGCGGTCCGCAAGGCGAAGAGCGAGGCGAAGGTGTCCATGCGGGCGCCGGTCGCGAAGGTGCGGGTCTCCGGGCCGGCCGGGCAGCTCGGCTCTCTCCAGCTCGTCACTGCCGACCTCCGCGCGGCCGGCAACATCGACGAGATCAGTTTCTCCCCGGACGGCGAGACCCTCGGCTTCGAGACGATCCTGGCCGAGGCGTAACTCCTCGGGGTCATGGACGATGGTGGTCCGATCCTGCCGGCGGCTCGACGCGGACGAGCCGACCGGTCTGACCTCGATCTGACCTAATCCAGCGCAGTGCGATCCAACGGTGTGTGCGCGGTCCTTTGTGCTGGCCTGAACCGTCCAGGATCGGCCGTCCTCATCGCTTGCGTCGGCAGGCCGAAAGTGTCGAAGAACGGTCATGCCGCGAACGCACTGCGTAATTCCTGCTGGTAGACCGCAGCGCTTTCATCCGCGGCCGATGGGAACGGCGGCGACGACGTAGTCAAATCGCCGAATACCGGGAGCCGACAAGACCGGCGACAATTCCGCAGAAAGTTTTTACTCTCGCTAGGCAACCCAGGCGTGCCTCGTTTGGAGCCGATTTCAGCGGAGCGGGTATGAACTTTCGCAAGAAGGCATCGACCGTCGCGGCGGCCAGTGCCCTAGTCACCCTCACGACCCTCGTCGCGGGCGGTTCGCCTGCGGTGGCACAGGCCGCACCGGCGTCTGCGGCATCTGACGCCCCGATCACCCATGAGGAGAACCCACGGGTTCCCGAGGGTGCGGCGTGGACGGAGGCCTACTTCCCGTCCTCTGATGGCAGCGGTGTCGTACTGCACGCCGACGTACTGCGCCCGGCGCACCTGCCGGCCAAGGCGAAGACGCCGGTGATCCTCTCGGTGGGCCCCTACTTCGCGCACGCGGGGCAGACCGGTCCCGAGGGGTGGGATCGGGTCGGACCTTCGGCGCGCTTCCAGGACTTCGTCGACGGCGCCCACCTCATGGCGCGCGGCTACACCTTCGTGATGGTCGACCTGCGCGGCTTCGGCGGGAGCACCGGATGCCTCGACTGGGTCGGCCCGGGGGAGCAGGCCGACGTCCGGGCCGCCATCACGTGGGCGGCCGGCCAGCGCTGGTCGACCGGCAGGGTCGGCATGTACGGCAAGTCGTACGACGCCGTCACCGGGTTGGTGGGCAATGACCTCAAGATGCAAAACCTGAAGGCCGTCGTCGCGCAAGAGCCGGTCTGGGACATGTACAACTACCTGTTCAGCAACAAGGTCCCGCGCCCGAACGTCACCGGCACGCCCGAGGCGTACAACGAGATCGCGACGATGGCGCCGATGGCCGACGACAGCGACCGGTACAAGGCGGCCGCCGAGTACGAGGAGAGCCACCCGGCGTGCCTGAGCGACAACATCACCAACAACAACAACCCGGATCAGAATTCGGCGTACTGGAGAGCCCGTAACCTGGCCGCCCACGCGGTCGGCACCAGCACGCCGTTGTTCGTGACCCAGGGCTTCATCGAGCCCAACACCAAGCCTGAGGACGCGGAGCAGTACCTGGACAACCATCATGGTCGGGAACGCGGTTGGCTCGGCCAGTGGGAGCACGTGCGGGGCAACGACGTCGACGCGAACGGCCGGCTGGCCCAGGGACGTGCCGGCTGGTTCGACGAGGTGATGCGGTTCTACGACCAGTACCTCCGCGGCACCCACCCCTCGAAGACCGACCCGGCTTACGCCATCGAGGACAGCCTCGGGCACTGGCGTGCCCAGCCGACGTGGCCGATGACCATGACGTCCTACGACGCGCGGCTCTCCTCGGGCCAGTACGTCGACGACGGCGCCGCGTCGGCGGCCGCTCCTTCGGCGGCGGCCGGCGCGGCGGACAGTGGCCGTTGGGACATGGAGCGAGCGCCGCGGATCGAGCCGCTGTCCGGTGCCGAGAAGAGCGCCGCCAAGAAGAGCGCCGCCGCCGGCTCCAGTTTCTGGACCTGGTCCACGCCCGCGTCTCGGCCGCTCCGGATCACGAGTACGCCGCGGATCACGCTCAACGCGGGCACGAGCGGGAACGTGATGGTTCGCCTGTGGGACGTCGCTCCGGACGGCACGGCGACGATGTTCGACGAGAACGTCGCCCTGCTGGAAGGCCGCGGACGGATCTCGTTCGACCTGAAGTCGACCGACTGGACGTTCGAGCAGGGGCACCGGCTGGGGGTCCAGATCGGGACCATCAGCTCCAACGGCTGGCGGGACGTTCCCTCGGGCCACACGATCAGCGTCTCGGACGCGCGGCTCGCCCTGGACCTGCAGGACCCGCGCTTCGACGTGCCGACCCAGGGTGACCGCTCGCCGTACCTGGACCAGTACCTCGCGGCGAACACCACCACGCTCAGCAACGTCGGCAACGGCACCTTCCCGCTGAGGCTCTCACGGGGCCACTGACCAAGCGGTCCTCCGGTCGCGGCGGCTGCCCGGTACACGCTTCGGCGAGTGCCGGGCAGCCGCGCGTATCGTCCCTTTCTCGTATCCCAGACACTTTGCCGCGGGCCACCCTTGCCGGACGCCTATGGTTCCCGTGAAGGTTTCGGACATGTCGAAGGGCCAAGTCAGGGACGTGACCAGCACGGCGGAGCGCGCGACCGGAGGTGCCGTACCGGGTGCCGAGGAGCGGTCCATCGAATTCGTACCGCTGGAGGAGCGGCACGGTTCGGTACGCAGCCTGTTCACCGTGTGGTTCGGTGCCAACATGCAGGTGACCTCGGCGGTCACCGGCGCGCTCGGGGTCGTCCTCGGGCTGCCGCTGCCGTGGGCGATCGTCGCGCTGGCGATCGGCAACCTGCTCGGCGCGGTCTTCATGGCCCTGCACTCCGCCCAGGGGCCCAAGCTGGGCATCCCCCAGATGATCCAGAGCCGGGCGCAGTTCGGGTTCTACGGCGCGATCGTGCCCCTGGTCCTCGTCGTGCTGATGTACGTCGGTTTCTTCGCCACCAGCGCCGTCCTCGGAGGCTCGGCGCTGGCCGGCTGGTGGGGCATCGGGCGGACGCCCGCGACGATCGTCGTCTCGGTCGCCTGCACGGTGCTCGCGGTGTACGGCTACCGGCTCATCCACCAGTACGAACGCTGGATCAGCCTGATCGCGGCGCTGGCCTTCGCCTACCTGACCTACCGCCTGCTGACCGGCCACCACGTGAGCGGCGTCTGGCACTCGGGGCACGTCGGGGCGGGCACCTTCCTGCTGGTGGTGGCCATCGCCGCCACCTGGCAGATCACCTACGCTCCGTACGTCGCCGACTACTCCCGCTACCTCCCGGAGACGACATCGGTGCGGGCCGCGTTCTGGTGGACCTACGCGGGCACCGTCATCGGCACGCTGTGGATGATGATCTTCGGCAGCCTGTGCGCCGCCGTCGCCGCGAAGTCCTTCGAGGGCGGCTCGGTGTCGTTCGTCGTCGGCCTGGCCCGCCCGCACTGGGCCTTCTCTCTCGTCATCGTGGCTGGCATCGTCGCGGTCAACGTGCTCAACCTGTACGGAATGTTCATGTCGGCGACGACCACCCTCACCGCGTTGCGCCCGATTCAGATGCGCGGCGGGATCCGGCTCGGGTTCATCCTCGCCGCCGCCGTCGTCGGCACGGTGGTCGCGCTCGCGGCCAGTGCCGACTTCCTGGAGAACTTCGAGAACTTCATCCTCTTCCTGGCGTACTTCCTGATCCCGTGGACCGCGATCAACCTCGTCGACTTCTACTTCGTACGCCGGGGGCGCTACGACATCGACGCCATCTTCCGTCCGGACGGCATCTACGGCGGGGTCAACTGGCGGACCATCGGCGCGTACGTGATCGGCGTCGCGGTCGAGGTGCCGTTCGTCAGCACGACCTTCTACACCGGCCCGCTCGTCGAGCATCTCGGCGGAGCCGACGTCTCCTGGGTCATCGGCCTGATCGTCGCCTCCGGGCTTTACTACGCGTGGACCCGCCCGGCGGCGCGCGCCGCCGCGAAGGCCGCCTGACCGACCCCCGCACCGAGTCGGGGCCCCCGGCGCGGCGGTCAGGGGGATCAGGAGCCGAAGACCTGGAACTCCCATAGTGAGTAGCCGTACTGGGTCGACCGCGCGGTTCCGTACATGCGGACGTAGCGGGCGGAGGCGGTGGTGTTAAGGGTCTGCGTGCCTCCGGTTCCGGTGGTGGTGGAGTAGACGGTGGTCCAGGTCTTCGCGTCGCTGGAGACCTGGATCTGGTACGCCGTGGCGTACGCGGTCTCCCAGTTCAGTGTCACCTTGCAGAGGGAGCGGGTGCCGCCGAGGTCGACCTGGAGCCACTGAGGGTCGCCGAAGGCCGACGACCATCGGGTGCCCAGGTTCCCGTCGACGGCGTCTTGTGCGGGGAAGGCCACCGACTCGGCGGAGGATGCCATGGCCGTCTTACCCTGCGCGAGGTTCGTCGTCGAGCAGCCCCCGGCGGAGTTCACGGTCCAGGTGAAGGAGACCGAGCCACCGGCGCCGGTCGCGTCCTTGGCGGTCACCGTGACATTCGAGGTCCCGGTCGTGGTCGGCGTGCCGGAGATCAGCCCGGTGGAGGAGTTGATCGACAGCCCGGCGGGCAGGCCACTGGTGCTGTAGGTAAGGGTCTGGCCGGACGCCGAGTCGCTCGCGTGGATTTGCAGGCTGGCCGCCGTGCCGACCGTGGACGTCTGGTCGCCGGGGTTGGTCACCGTCACGGTGTTGCCGGTGCCGCCGCCGGTGGGAAGTGTCCATTGCTGCTGCGCGGAGCCGGTGCAGGTCTCGACGTCGAGCCGCGCGCCGGTGTTGCCGCCGGGATCGGTCAGGCACAGGCCGGAGTTGGGGTTGACCAGCTCGCCGCCTGCCTGATGCTTCCAGAGCTGGGCGTTGGTGCCGTTACACGGATACCAGTCGACGTTGGTGCCGCCGGCCGTCCCGGCGCTGACGACGTCGAGGCAGCCGCCTTGCACGCGCAGCGTGTCGTCGCTGTACGGCGACCAGGTCTGGCCCGCACTGCCGTTGCAGGAACTGACGCCGATCGGGTTGCCCTCGGTGTTCAGCGAGTTCTGGTTGGTCAGGCACAGGCCGTTGATGCCCTTCGCCGTACCCGTCCCGGTGGCGGTCGCGGTGGGCGTGGAGTTGCCGCCCTGCTCGTAGACGGCCACGTACGCGACGCTCATCGAGGCGCCGGACGTGGTGGCGGAGGTCGGTGTGGTGCAGCCGCAGATCCCGTCGGGGTAGTTTCCGCCCATCGCGAGGTCCCAGATGATGAAGAACCCGTGGTCGATGGCCTGCTGCCAGGCCGCCACGCCCACCGACGCCTCGGTGATCGCGGCTTCCACCGTGCCGTCCATCAGGAACTGCAGCGACTCGGCGTTCGTGTTGGTGCGGTCGATGATCACCGTGTAGGTGTGGTAGCCCGTCTGGCAGGTCGAGCTCGTGTTCGGGCAGGCGGTCAGCGCGTGGCCGGGGCTGGTGGCCGACGTGTGGAGGGTCTGCGAGGCCTGGTTGAGGCCGTTGACGTCCTCCATCATGTCGATCTCACCGGAGGCGGGCCAGCCGCCGCCGGCGCGCATCGGTGAGCCCAGCGCCCAGAAGGCGGGCCAGTACCCCAGACCGCCTGCCGGGTTCGCCTGCTGGATCGACGCCGTCATCTCCAGCTTGCCGCCGGGCGGGGCCTGGAAGTCATCGCGGGTGCTCTCCAGCCGCGCCGAGGTCCAGGTGCCGCCGTTCTTGATCGCCTTGAGCACCAGGTGGCCGTTCCCGTCGAGATAGGAGTTGGCGGTCGAGCTGGTGGTCTGCTCGATCTCGCCGGTGCCGTAGCCGGTGCCGATGTCGTAGAACCAGTTCGCCGACGAAGGCGGCGACCCGGCCGCCCCCGCGAAGTTGTCGCCGAACACCGTCGTCCACCCGGCCGGAGGCGGCGGCACGGGGTCGGCGTACGCGGCAGGGGCGTCGGCCACGGTCGTGGTCAGGACGGCGCTGAGGCAGGCGCCGACTAGCGCCGTCACGACCAGGACCGCCCGGCACCGGAGTGTGCCGGATCCGCGACGGCGCCGCAGAGCGCC
>DASQPY010000122.1:0-3861 GCA_035643735.1 Actinoallomurus sp.
ACTTTTGTTGAACTCCGCCGGCGTCTCCGTCGTATCCGGCAGCCCGTCCCGCGCATGCCGGCCCCTCACCCGCCGTACTCCGCTCACCTTGCTCCCCCGCCTGGTTCCCGAAGATGGCGGCGGCCTCTGCCGCCTCCCGGATAATCGTGCAGACAGCGGGGACGGCGCGACGCCGATGGGCAAGTCTTTACCTTAGAGCCGCGCGGCGGGCTCTAAGCGCGGTCGTCCGGTCAGGGCAGGGCGGCGACCAGCTCGGTGACCGGCTTGCGGGAACCGGTGTAGAACGGAATCTCCTCGCGGACGTGCCGTCGCGTCTCAGACCCGCGCAGATGCCGCATCAGGTCGACGATGCGGTGCAGCTCGTCTCCTTCGAAGGCGAGGATCCACTCATAGTCGCCGAGCGCGAACGACGACACCGTGTTGGCGCGTACGTCGGGGTACTCCCGCGCCATCTTTCCGTGCTCGGCGAGCAGCGCACGGCGCTCGTCGTCCGGCAGGAGGTACCACTCGTAGGAGCGGACGAAGGGGTACACGCAGACGTAGGCGTGCGCCTTCTCCGCGGCCAGGAAGGCCGGGACATGACTTTTGTTGAACTCCGCCGGCCGGTGCAGCGCCATCACGGACCAGACCGGCTCGGAGGCACGGCCCAGCGCTGTGCGGCGGAACCGGCTGTAGACCTCCTGGAGATCGTCCGAGCTCGGCGCGTGCCACCAGAACATGTAGTCGGCGTCGGCCCGCAGCCCGGCGACGTCGTAGGCGCCGCGGGTGATCACGTCCTTGGCCGCGGCCTGCTCGAGCAGCTCCTCGACCTCGCGGGCGACGGCGTCACGGTCGGCATCGGCGAGGGTCCGGACCCGGAAGACCGACCACATGGTGTAGCGGATCACCTGGTTGAGGTCGCGTGCCTTCGGCTTGTCGCCACTCACGGTCGTAGTCCCCTTTTCGCCTCGGCCTGACGGATCAGCGGTGCGGCTCGGTCGCCGGCTCCTCGCTCTCCTTCGATTGTCCCCGACTCTTCAGGCCGTCCAGCACGAGGGCCGCCGCCGTACGCGCCGAGGCGATGCACGCCGGGATCCCCACACCGTCGTAGGCCGCACCGCAGACCGCCAGTCCCGGCACGCCCGCGACGGCCGCGCGGATCCGAGCGATCCGCTCCAGGTGCCCCACGGAGTACTGCGGCAGGGCGCCGCCCCAGCGGGTGACGCGGGAGTCGACGGGCAGCTCGATGACGCCGGTCGTGCGGGCCAGCTCGGTCATCGCGATGGCCTTCAGCTCGTCGTCGGGGCGCTGGAGAAGCTGTTCCTCGCCGTAGCGGCCGATGGAGCAGCGGATCACCACCATGCCGGGCGCGCCGTCGATGAGGTGCGGCCACTTGGTCGTGCTGAACGTGACCGCCTTGACCCCGCTCGACTCGACGGCGGGCACCAGATAGCCGCTCTGACGGGGCACCGACGGGAAGGCCGTGCCCGAGTAGGCGAGGGTGACGATCGCCATGCTGGCGTACTCGATCCGGCCCAGCTCGGCGGAGGCCGCCGGGACCTCCTCGCGCAGGAGCCGCCCCGTGGCGCGTGCCGGCACCGCGAGCACGACGGCGTCGGCGTCGAGGTGTTCGGGCTCACGTGCGGGCCCGAGGGTGAGCCGCCATCCCCTGGGGGCACGGCGCAGTTCGCGCACCATCGTCTCGGTGCGCACGGTCGCGTCCAACTCCGTCAGCCGCGCGGTGAGCGCGTGGGCCAGCTCGCCGAGGCCGCCGGTGAGGGTGGTGAACACCGGCCCGGCGTCCTTGGGCGCCGCCTCGCGTACGGTGCGGGCGGCGGTGATCAGGGAACGGCGGGTGCGCGAGACGCCGGCCAGTCCGGGCATCGTCGCCTCGAAGGAGAGGTCGTCCGCGCGCCCGGCGTAGACCCCGCCGAGCAACGGCTCGACCAGCCGGTCCACCACCTCCGAGCCGACCCGTGCGCCGATCAGCTCGGCCACGGACACGTCGTCGCCGCGCGGGGTCGCGGGCCGTACGAGGTCGAGCGGCACCCGGGCCAGCCCGGCGGCCGACAGTATGCGCGAGCGTGCCAGCGCGCCCAGATCGGCGGGCACTCCCATGATGTGGCCCGTGGGCATGTCGTGGAGGGCGCCGCGGCTCCAGATCGCCGCGGATGTCGTCCCCGGGTAGACCATGCGGTCGCCAAGGCCCAGCTCGCGTACGAGCTCGAGGCCTTCGGGGCGGCGCGCGAGCATCGCCTCGGCGCCTTCGTCCACCGGCAGCCCGGCGACCTCGCTCACCCGCAGCTTGCCGCCGACCTCCGCGGCACCCTCGAGAACGGTGACGCGGGCACCGTTCTTCGCGGCGTGGTAGGCGGCGGTCAGCCCGGTGATCCCTCCGCCGACGACGACGACATGGGTACGGATCGGCGCATCGGTCATGTGTCCCACGATCGCAGAGGGTTTCGGAGGGCCGGGACACCACCCGGCGGCGGGCCCGTGATCGGGGCGCGTCGCCATCGTGACCCGATCGCGACGGCATTCCGCGAACGGCGACGAACGCCACGGCGTCGTAATCATATGAGACCGTTCATCGTCTTACTGGCCGCCACGCTCGTCGTCCTGACCGGCTGTTCGGGCCAGGGCGCGGGGTCGAGCTCAGCCGCGGGCGGCGGGGACGCCGTGGCGCGGGCGCCGAAGGCGGCCCGGGGCGGCGGCACGGGCACCGAGTCCGTACGCCTGGCGCCCGCCCAGGCGATCGTCTACACCGCGGACCTCACGATGCGGGCCGGGAACGTCGCCCGGTCCGCCGCCGAGGCGAAATCGATCGTCACCGCCGCGGGCGGTTACGTCGGCAACGAGAACGCGGTCGAGGACCCCGGATCGCGTCCGTCGGCGACCCTCACCTTCAAGATCCCCTCGGCGCGGTACCAGGGTGTCCTGGACCAGCTGGGCTCGTCGCGGATCGGCGGACGCGTCTCTTTGCGGCAGCAGGCCGACGACGTGACCCAGGAGGTCGCCGACGTCACCAGCCGGGTCAAGTCGGCGAAGGCGACCCTCGCGTCGTTCCGCAAGCTGCTCGGCAAGGCCGAGTCGGTCGATGACATCGTCCGGCTCGAGCAGGAGATCTCCACCCGCGAGGCGGATCTGGAGTCGCTGCAGGCCCGCCAGAAGTCGCTGAGCGAGCAGACGTCGTACGCGACGGTGACGCTGCGGCTGGAGGGCACCGCCGTGACGCACCGCGGCCACAAGAGGGCCGGCGGCTTCGCCGGCGGGGTCTCGTCGGGCTGGCGGGCGTTCACCGCGTTCTTGGGCGGGCTGGCCCTGGTCCTCGGCTGGGCGCTGCCCTTCCTCGGCCTGGTCGCGCTGATCGGCCTGCCCATCTGGTGGATCATCCGGCGCCGCCGCTCCGCCCCGTCGAACACGGCCTGAGCCGGACAGGAGACGCGCGCGCTCAGCGGGCGATGGACTCCTCGTGAACCAGGTCGGCGAGGCGCGCCAGAACGCCGGGGTCGGTCGCCGGGAGCACGCCGTGGCCCAGGTTGAACACGTGGCCCTCGGCCGTACGGCCCTGGGCCAGGACCTCACGGGCGCGCTCGGCGACGACGTCCCACGGGGCGAGCAGGATGGCCGGGTCCAGGTTGCCCTGGAGCGCCTTGCCCGCGTCGACGCGGCGTACGGCGTCGTCCAGGGGCACGCGCCAGTCGACGCCGACCACGTCGGCGCCCACCTCGCCCATCAGGCCCAGCAGCTCGCCCGTGCCCACTCCGAAGTGGATGCGCGGCACGTCGTACGTCTCCAGCGCGGAAAAGATCTTGCTGCTGTGCGGCAGCACCGAGGTGCGGTAGTCGGCCGGGGCGACGCCGCCGACCCAGGAGTCGAACA
>DASQPY010000123.1:0-6654 GCA_035643735.1 Actinoallomurus sp.
CTGACCGCGCGGGAGATGCGCGAGCGGCACGGCAAGTGGTGGCGGTGGCTGGGCGAGCCGAGCACCTCCGGCGGTGTGATCGGCCGCTACGAGGGCGGGATGTACGCGACGAAGGGCGTCTGGCGGCCCAGTGAGCACTCGATGATGAAGACACTCGGGTACGCCTACGACCAGGTGGCCCGCGAACGCATGACCCAGGCCATCTCCGCGAAGGTGAGCCTCATCCAGGCGAGCACCCCGGCCGGGGCGCCGATCGGCGCCGACCGCGTCGTCTGGCTGGAGACGATGCATCCGGTCGACCATCGGCTGCGGATCACGTGGCGGCTCGACGGCCGGAAGGCAGGCACCCGGCCCGACCTCGATCTCGCCCGGCTGCGCCCCGCACCTGGGCGGCACACGCTCACCGCGCGCGTCACCGATCCGACCGGCTTCGTCCGTGACCCGGCGATCAGGTCCTCGGCCGCGCTCACCCAGACCCGTACGTGGACGGTCGACACGCGCGTCCGTACGCCGGAGGCCGCGACGCCGGTCGCGTTCTCCGGCTCCACGCCGGAGAGCACCCACGTCGGCGCCGACGACGTGATCTACGCCGAGACGACCCATCCTCCGCGGTCGGTGCCGGTCGTGCACTGGAGCCTCGACGGGCGCCGGGTCGCGGGCAGGGGCGGCGACCTCGCCCTGGCGCCGTTCCATCTCGCCGCCGGCACGCACACGGTCACCGCACGGACCGGGCCCGGCTCGAAGACGCTGACCTGGAAGGTCGACGCCCAGCGCCCCGACGTCTCCTACGAACTGTCCCGGCCCGACGCGGTCACCGGCGGGGAGTACGTCTTCGACGAGCGGTTCACCATGAGGCTGACCCCGCGGGACTCCGGCGGCCCCGCACTGGCCGAGTTCCAGGTCGACGGCGACGGATGGTTCCGCTACTTCGGATGGCCGGACGACCCGGCCGCGCCGTTCGTCTTCACGCCGCTGGGCACCGAGATCGACCATCTGGTCTACGGCAAGCTGGGCCGGCCCGCACGCACCACGCCCTGGGACGACGTACCGCCGGGCTATGGCAGGCACACGATCGAGTACCGCGCCGTCGACGCCGCCGGCAACGTCGGTGAGACCCGGAGCATCACCGTCGTCCTGCGCCGCAAGAACTGAGCGCGTCAGGGAAGGCGACGCCCGTGAGCCGTTCGGACAGGTTCCACAGCCCCAGCGCCAGTCCGGGGTCGCCCACGGTGCTGATCGCCGAAGCGCAGGCGAGCGGCGACATCGTCGACTCCGACCCCGACCGCGTGGCCATGGCGGTGCTCGCGACGCTGCAGGGCCTGGCGGTGCTGATCACCACCGGCATGAGCGGCGGGCGGCCGGTCGGCCCGCTCGCGTCCGGCACGATCGAGACTCTCGTGGACGGGCTGCGTCCACGGTGACAAGTCCGTTTTCTTTCCGGCAGTGACCTGAGTGTGGTTTGATGTAACTGGTCACTTATGTCGGGATGAGGCGGTGCTGGCATGACGACTGACTCGGCTCCGGGTCTCCGGGACATCGACCTGTCCCCGATGGAGTTCTGGGCGCGCCCCCTGGATGAGCGGATGGCCGCCTTCAAGGTGCTGCGCAAGCAGGAACACCCCGCGTTCTTCGGCGAAGTGTCGGTGCCGTTCGTCCCCTCGGGCAAGGGCTACTACGCGCTCGTACGGCATGCCGACGTGAGCGAGGCGAGCCGCCACCAGGACGTCTTCAGCAGCGAGCCCAGCGCGACCACGATCCCGGACCTGCCTCCGTACATGGGGCCGTATTTCGGCTCGCTGATCAACATGGACGACCCGCGGCACGCCAAGATCCGCCGGATCGTCTCGCGTGCTTTCACGCCGAGGATGCTCGCCAAGACCGAGGACGACGTACGGCGGCGCGCGGCGCGCATCGTCGACGAGCTGATCGCCTCCGGTCCGGGGGACTTCGTCGAGAAGGTGGCGGTACGGCTGCCGGTCGAGATCATCTGCGACATGCTCGGCATCCCCGAACGCGACTACGCGCGGGTCATCGCGCGGACCAACGTCATCCTCGGCAACTCCGACGCCGAGTACACCGGCGTCGAGGCGGACAAGCCGGGCCGGCTCGGCATGGCACGCGCCCTCTTCACGATCGTCTGGGCCGCGCGCGACCTGCACCGCCTCGCCGCGCGACTGGGCCGTGAGCGGATGAAGAACCCGACCGACGACCTGACCTCGGCCCTCGTCAACGCCAACGTCGACGGCGAGCGGCTCACCACACGCGAGCTCGGGTCGTTCTTCCTGCTGCTCGTGGTGGCGGGCAACGAGACGACGCGTACGGCGCTCAGCCATGCGCTCAAGCTGTTCACCGACTTCCCGGAGCAGCGGCGCCTGCTGCTCGAGGACTTCGACGGCCGGATCGGCGGCGCCGTCGAGGAGATCATCCGCTACGCCACGCCGGTCATCTACATGCGCCGGAACGTCACCCGCGACCACGAGATGAACGGGCACACCTACAAGGCCGGCGACAAGGTGCTGCTCTTCTACAACTCGGCCAACCGCGACGAGACCGTCTTCGACCGGCCGGACGTCTTCGACATCACCCGCGACCCCAACCCGCACGTCGGCTTCGGCGGCCCGGGCCCGCACTTCTGCCTTGGCGCCAACCTGGCCCGCCGCGAGATCACCATCATGCTCAAGGAGCTGTTCACCCGGGTCCCGGACATCCGCACGGCCGGCGAGCCCGACCGATTGCTGTCGGGCTTCATCAACGGCTACAAGCGCCTGCCCTGCACCTTCACGCCGCCCGGCTGACCGCGGGTCAGCCCCGGTAGCCGAGTGCCTGGGCGAGCCATCCGAGCCGCTGGACACCCGGGCCGATCCGATCGAGGATCAGGCGGCCCTGTTCGGTGATCATCAGCTCGCCGCCGCGGCTGCTCCACGGTGGTGCCTGGTCCCGGAGGTGGGCGTCGATGAGCGCGGGAGAGAGCAGGACGTGGGCCGCCCGCGGGTCCGCCGTCACCACCTGGAACCGCCGGTCGAACATCGCGTGACCGATCTCGACCGGCGACTGACGTCCCAGTGCCCACGTCGCCCTCGTGCATCTGCCAGCCGTTGGCCATGGTCCATGCGTAGAGGGCGTCCCTCATCCTTTCTTCGGCCCTGACGGCACGGTTCCGGGCCGTGACGCCGAGGGCGACCAGGAAGGCCACGAACACGCTGAGGGAGAGCAGGAGAACGACGGGGGCCACGTGAGCCATGATCGGGCATGGATGCCCGCGATGCGGCGAAGTCCGTCACCGGGTCAGGGCAGGGTGACGTACTTTCCGAGGAACTTACGGGCCGCGTCGGTGTCCAGCCGGTAGTCCAGGTTGGTCGCCTTGCAGACGTCGTCGTCCCCGCTGATCGTGGTGGCCACGATCAGGTCCGAGGTCGGGCCGCCGAGGAAGTTCGGGCCGCCCGAGTCGCCGTAGCAGGTGCCGCCGTCCTTCTTCGCGGAGTCCTCCGACAGCTTGAGCCAGCTGGCGGTGAGCGCGCCGAAGGAGATGGAGGTACGCCGGCGGGTGTCGGAGTAGTGGAACGAACGCCCGTGGTCGGTCGGCGTCACCGAGCCGTAGCCGACCGGGGTGAAGGTCGTCGTCGCGAGGGTGCCCTTGGACCGGAGCTGGTCGAGCAGGCCCGCCGTCGGTAGCCGGGCCGGTCTGATGCCCGCGATCGGGGTGCGGAAGACGACCACCGCGATGTCGTGGAGCTCGGACTTGGCGCTGTACAGCGGGTCGGTCTCGTAGCGGCCGACGTAGACGCCGGAGCCGAGCTGGTAGCGGCTCGAGAAGGAGACCATCGCGGTCTTCTGCCCGGCGTCGCCGCAGTGCGCCGCGGTCAGGAAGACGGTCGGTGAGATGAGGGTGCCGGTGCAGTAGGACCACGTGCCGTCCGGGAACGCCTTGGTGCCGACCAGCGCGCCCACGGAGGGGTGGCTCTCACCGTCGGCGGTGCCGTTGGTGATGGCGGAGGCGGGGGAGGGGATGCCCAGGATCAACGCGGCAAGAACCATAACGAAGGGGACAAAACGCATGTCAGGCACCATAACCGTGCAGGTGGGCAAAGTGTAGAGAAGTTACGCGATAACCGTTGCGATCGTAAAAGATCTACCTACCCTGCATTACGGACGATGCTGCTGATGCGTATTGATGCCGCCGAGGCGTGAGTGCGGTTAGCGTGGCGGCCATGGATCGCAGGCGCGGCGCCGGCCGCGCGACGGCCGGCGTCACGGCCCGGATCGAGGGCCGCCTTCGTCGACGACGGCCACGGAGACCGCGACCCCACCGAGACCGCGACCCTGTTCGATGTCATGCCCGCCTGGAAGTCCTGAGAGGACGCCGACGATGAGCATTCGCCGCGTCGTGCCCGACATCCGGTCAGAGGCGCTGGAGGAGAGCCGGGACTTCTACGGCCTGCTCGGATTCGTGGAGGTGATGAACCTCGGCTGGGTGATGACCCTGGCGTCGCCGTCCAACCCGACCGCGCAGATCATTCTCATGGGCTCGGACGCCACGGCGGCCGTCCAGCCGGACCTGAGCGTCGAGGTCGATGACGTGGACGCGGTGCACGCGGCCCTGGTCGCCGAGGGTGCGGAGATCGTGCACTCCCTTCGGGACGAGGCCTGGGGAGTGCGCCGCTTCTTCGTCCGTGACCCCAACGGCCGCGTGGTCAACGTCCTGAGCCACCGGGGCCCCTGACCCCGTTGGGCACTACTCGTCTACGCTCGCGGGCATGCCGGACACGCAGTATGAGGACCTGCTGCGCCACGTGCTCGACACAGGCGCCCGCAAGGAGGACCGCACCGGCACGGGCACGCGGTCGATCTTCGGCCACCAACTGCGCTACCGGCTGTCCGACGGCTTTCCGCTGATCACGACGAAGAAGGTCCACTTCCGCTCGATCGCGTATGAGCTGCTGTGGTTCCTGCGCGGCGACGCGAACGTCACATGGCTGCGGGAGAACGGCGTCACGATCTGGGACGAGTGGGCGGCACCGGACGGTGATCTCGGCCCGATCTACGGCGTGCAGTGGCGGTCGTGGCCGACCCCGGATGGCGGGCACGTCGACCAGATCAGCGAGGTGCTGCGCACGCTGCGCGAGGACCCCGGCTCTCGGCGGATCATCGTGTCCGCGTGGAACGTCGCCGACATCCCGCGGATGGCGCTGCCGCCGTGCCACGCGTTCTTCCAGTTCTACGTCGCCGACGGCAAGCTCTCCTGCCAGCTGTATCAGCGCAGCGCGGACCTGTTCCTCGGCGTGCCGTTCAACATCGCGAGCTACGCGCTGCTGACGCACATGATCGCCGAGCAGGTGGGCCTCGGTGTCGGTGACTTCGTCTGGACCGGAGGCGACTGTCACATCTACGACAACCACGAGGACCAGGTCCGTACGCAGCTCACGCGCGGGTCGCGCACGTTCCCCACGCTGAACCTGAAGCCGGCGGACAGTGTGTTCGACTACACCTACGAGCACATCGCGCTCAACGGCTACGACCCGCACCCCGGCATCAAGGCACCGGTGGCGGTGTGATCGGGCTCGTCTGGGCGCAGTCGGCGAACGGCGTCATCGGCCGCGACGGCACGCTGCCGTGGCACCTGCCGGAGGACATGAAGCACTTCCGCTCCCTGACCGCGAGCGCGACCGTGCTCATGGGCCGCCGCACATGGGAGTCGTTGCCGCCGCGGTTCCGGCCGCTGCCGGGCAGGCGCAATCTTGTGCTGTCGCGCACGCCGCAGGAGGGCGTGGAGACGTTCCCCGACCTGCCGCAGGCGCTCGCCGCGGTGTCCGCGGACGTGTGGGTGATCGGCGGCGCGGCGGTGTATCGGGCTGCGCTGCCGTTCGCGGACCGGCTCGTGGTCACCGAGATCCGGGAGTTCTTCGAAGGCGGCACGCGCGCGCCGGACGTGGGGCGCTCGCCGGACTCCGTTGGGGCGTGGCAGGAGTCGTCGACCGGGCTGCACTACCGGCTCCTGACCTGGGACTGAGATCAGCAACAGGAGCACGGCTGAGACCGCCTGTCTGGCTCCGGTGGCGAGCTCCGCCAGGAGGCGCTCACGTCCGAGTTCGGCCACATGTCCGACGGCCCTGGGACCTAAACCGCGTCAGATGGCTGATATCTGTTGCTGTATGAGCGACGAGGAGATCGTCGCCAGGACCAGAGAGCAGAACTCAGATCTGCCGCCCCAGCCCCTCCCGAGGCCGTTGCCGAACTTGAGGCAGTGGTCGGTCACCCAATGCCGGTTCTGCTCAAGCAGATCTACCTCGAAGTTGCCGATGGCGGATTCAACCGCTGCCTGCGGAAACGCTGACCTGCGACTCCTCGGTGTTCTCCCCATGAGCGACCGTACGCGACCGTGATCGCCCGCTCTGACGGGCACGTAGCGGGCACGGCCGACGGATTTACAGGACGCCATGGATCTCGGCGTGGCTTCCTCGCTGACCTGCGGAGACGCTCCGCTGACGCCTTGAATGTCGCCGACGCATTCCGTGTATGTTCTGGATCTTGGAACAGGCGGTGTCGACGGTCACGAAGATCCCGTCCAGCCGTAGTCGGTGCCGAACATCTCGGTGAAGATGCTCTGCGGGTCGCGGCCTGGCTCGAAGAGGTCCGCATACGCGTCGCCGATCGCCG
>DASQPY010000124.1:0-6875 GCA_035643735.1 Actinoallomurus sp.
TCCTGCGGCACCGGCTCGCCGCGCGGTTCACCGAGCGGCTCCGCGAGGGCCGCGCCGACCTGCGGCTGGGCCCGGCCGACTGGACCATGCTCATCAGCGCCTCACTGCTGAACTGGGTCTTCGACATCCTGTCGCTCGCCGCGGCCGGCCGCGCGGTCGGGATGCACACGGCGCTGTACGCCATCACGCTCGCCTACTTCGCCGCCCAGGCGGCGGGCAGTCTGGTGCCCCTGCTGCCCGGGGGGCTCGGGGCGATCGAGGGCAGCCTCGCGGCGTCGCTGGTCGCGTTCGGCGCGCTGACCGCCCCGGCCGGTGCCGCGGTGGCGCTGTACCGGCTCGTGTCGTTCTGGGGCGTCGTGGGAGCCGGCTGGCTGGCCTGGCTCGCCGTACGGGCCGGAGAACGGAACCGCACGGAGGACCTGACCGCGGACGCCGTCCCCGGATGAGCGTCTAGGGCCTAGAGCACCTGGTCGGCCACGAGGGCGGGGGTCTTCACCGCGTCGGGCTCCGGCGCGTCCTCGTGCTTGGGCATGAGCGCCACGACGACGATCGCGGCGCCGAACCCGGCGGACCTGAGCACCAGCCGTACGGAGTCCTCCGGCAGTGGCTCGCCGAACACCGCCGTACCCGCCAGGACCGTGTAGACGCTGCCGACGACGCTGGAGACGGGGACGACGATGGAGGCGCGCCCGCGCTGCAGAGCCGTCTGGAACAACAGCAGCCCCGCACCGGACAGCACCAGGTAGAGGTAGGGGTACGGCGAAGCGAGCGTGCGGCCGACGAAGTGATGGGCGTCCTCGGCGAGGAAGCCCGAGACGCCCTTCGTCTGCAGTCCCGCCGCCCCGTACAGCAGGCCGGACGCGGCGCCGTACAGCAGACCCGGAGCCGGCAGCCGCCCGGAGCGCGCCCCGGACCGCGCGGCCGTGACGAACGCGGCGAGGCCCAGGAACACCGTGCCACCGATCACGGAGAACATCACGCCCGTACCGGCGTGCAGCCCAAGCCTCGTGGGCTCCATCGACAGGCAGATCAGCAGCAGGGACAGCGCCAGCACGCCGAGCCCGGCCCACTCTCGCTGCGTGGTCCGCTCGCCGAGGAACACCGAGGAGAAGACGACCAACAGCGCGAGCCCGGCCAGCTGGATCGGCTGCGCGACGCTCAGCGGGACGAGCGACATCACGACGACCTGGCAGGCCATGCCCATGCCCATGACGAAAAAGCCCGTCAACCACGCCTTACTGGTGGCCAGCAGGCGGACCAGCCGTCCGATTCGCCGCATGCTGAGCGGCGGCAGATCGCGCAGCGCCCGCTTCTCCAGCACGAATCCGGCGTTGTACAGGACGGTGGCGATCAGCCCGAGGACGATGCCGTAGAACAAGCAGCCTCCTCCGAGCCTGCGTTGGGGGACATGACGATCCAGGCGCGAGTTGCCTGACATCGCAGGTCAGGACGCACGGAGGGAGCGTCCGTCGACGTGACCTTGAGCCATGAACTTACCCGATCGACCCAAATCCGAGGTCGGGACGGGTCGAAAAGCGCCTCTGGAGTCACCCAAGCGCCACGACCTGGGGAAGCCGCTCACCACGGCGGGATCACCGGACGGCCGCCGTGGGCTGGTCGTAGGTCTTTCGACGGAAATGCCGTGCTGATCGGAATCTCTGTGGCGACAGGGCGCTTTACTGGACTGCGGCGCCCCTTCGGCGCCGTGCGCACGGGATGTCTCAGGTGCCTGAGCGCTTGGCCGGCAGAGGGGAAAGTCATGACCGAGGGCGTATCCGCCGCGACGCCGTACGGTCCGAGGCGGCCCTCGGAACAGAGCCAGAAACCCCCGTTGACGGCGGTGACCCAGGCCGATCGCGACCGGAACGCGGCGGATCAGACGGGGCAGGACGCCGCCGAGCGGGTCAGCGCCATCGACGCCCGCCGGTTCCGCAGCATTCTCGGGCACTTCGCCACCGGCGTCGTGGTGATCACCGCGATCGACCCGGAGACGGGACGGCCCACCGGGCTGGCCGCGAACTCCTTCACCTCGGTGTCACTCGACCCGGCCCTCGTCTCCTTCTGCGTGGCGCACACGAGCACGACCTGGCCGCGGCTTCGCATGGCCGAGCGGCACTGCGTCAACATCCTGTCCGCGCCGCAGCGGGACGTCTGCCTGCGGTTCGCCTCCAGGGGCGTTGAGAAGTTCGCCGGGCTGGAGTGGACCGGGTCACCGAGTGGCGAGCCGGTGATCGACGGTGCCCTGGCATGGCTGGAGTGCTCGATCGAGGCGGAGCACGTCGCCGGGGACCATGTGATCGTCGTCGCCCGCGTGCACCACCTGGACCGGCATGACGACGGTGATCCCCTCGTCTTCTACCGAGGCTCCTACGGCACTTTCGGCGACTGAGCCGACCCGGTACTGGAGGCATCTTTGGTGAAAGCGGGCCTCCAGTACCGTCTCAGGAGCTGTACTCCCCCGTCGCGGCGAGCACACGGGTGACACGGTCGGCCGCCTCACCCAGGTCGTCGGCGGGCGCGATCCGCTCCGCCCACGACCACCAGAACCACCAGGTCCCGTCAGCGCCTGTCGCGCTCTCCGCCAGAATGTTCTCCGCGAGGGCCGATGCGTGTGGGTTCACCACGTGAAGGCTCGGCGGTCCTCCCTGCGGAATCATCAGCCGCACGGCGAAGCCCCGGTGCCGGAGCTCGTCGCCGAGGCTTTCGAGATATGCGATTCGCGTCCGCGCTAACGCGGCCTTCTCATCAGACACGATCGGATCACCTCATCTTGAACATGTGGCCCGATGAAGCCTCAGCATTCCGCCGCCCCGCGCGGTGCGCAATTCGCATCACCGGGCGTTCTCGAACTCGCCCGGGCAGCGAGTACGAATGCGCGGGAACTGCGTGGGTTTCGCCCTATGCTCTCTTCCACATCGTGAACCCACATCATGAACCCGCCGCACGGCGCCTACGTCCTACGAGGCGGACCAAGGGACAGGGGGCCGCAGTTGGATCCGGCAGCATCGGACCGGACGACGGGGCGCCCGCACTCACCGATGTGCGCGTTCGTGATCCTCTTCGGCGTCGCCAAGCTCGCCGAGCTCCTCGACTGGTCGCGCCTGCACCGTGACGTCGCCGCGATGCTCGACCACGGGTCCGGCGCCGCGACCTGGCTGCTGATCGCGGGCAAGTCCGCCGAGCTGCTGCTCACCGTCCTCGCCGTACTCGCCCTGACCCGGCGCGACGGCACCTTGCTGCGCGTCGCCCTCGCCGGGTGGACCGCCGACCTAGCGCTGCTGTCCGTCCTCGCCGCCGTCTACGGCGACCTCGGGAGGCTGGCCGAGCACGGGCTCTCCTTCGCGGTGTTCGCCGGCCTGCTGGCGGCGATGTCCATGCTGCGCCGTCGCGCTGCGGTGACGGCGCCGCACGGCACCCGCGCGGACCTGCCCGTACCCTCGCCCGACGTCACCCGCCAGGACCTGCCGGTACGCAGACCCGACGTCACGCGGCAGGACCTGCCGGTGCGGAGCCCCGACCTGACCCGCCAGGACCTGCCCGTCCGCAAGCGCGACACCGCTCCACCCGAGCCGGACGAGCATTGAGGGCGCTAGCCGACCAGGCGCGCGACGGCGGTCATCGTGCCGGGCGTGACCTCGGTGAAGCCTCCGTCGCGCACGACCACGTCCGCCTCGGCCACGGCCCGTCTCCAGTCGGCCGGTTCGACCACCCGCACCCGCAGGCCCGGCCAGGCGCCCTTGGCGCGGAGCAGCAGGTGCGCGGCGTGACCGCACTGCGCGGCCGCCTTGCCGGTCGTCATCGGCACGCCGGGATTCAGCGCGACCAGGGCGTACGGCGGTGCGGGCGGGGGTTTCGGCTCGTCGTCGCGCGGCAGGTCGGTGCCGCCGACCTGGAGCCGGGAGATCTCGGCCGGCACCTCGGTGACCGGGCCGGGTACGAATGCCCGCGCCGGCGCCCCCTCGTGATCGACCAGCACGCCGGGCAGGTCGCCGAGCACCTCCCAGCGGATGCCCCGGGCCCGTCGCACCACCTTGCGGATGCGCCGGGACTCCCAGGCCACGACGGCCTCGTGCCATTCTCCTCCCGGCTCCGACCGGGGATCGCTGAGCAGGGCGATCGCGGCCATCGCGGCGGACTCGCAGACCGCCAGATGGGCAGGGGGCTCGCCCTTTTCCACACGCAGGACGAGTTGCATCGCCCACGCCGGTTGGTCCGCCGGATCGTCATGCCCGTTCACGCTCACGAGCACCATGTCTACACAACCCGCCCCCGCCCGGGCCAACCGGTGTCCAGGTGAGCTTGCTCAACGCCTCGTCCAGGATCTCGGCGCCCGTGTCGATCTCCTCCTCGGTGACCGTCAGCGGAGGGGCGATGCGCAGGCAGGCCGCCGCTCCCCCGGCGCGGCCCTTGGTGATGTTCAGTGACAGCCCGCAGGCGTAGCAGGCGTCGGTCAGCGCGTCGCCCTGCCCGGTCGCGGGCGCCTTGGTCTCGCGGTCCTCGACCAGTTCGACGCCCCAGAGCAGGCCCATCCCGCGTACGTCGCCGATCAGCTCGTGGCGGCGGGCCAGCTCGCGCAGGTGCGCGCCAAGGCGTTCGCCGCGCCGGGCGGAACGGGTGGCGAGGTCCTCTTCCTCCACGACGTCGAGGACGGCCAGCGCGGCGGCGGCGGGAAGCGGGTCCGACTGGTGGGAGGTGTAGTACATCAACCCGGCGTCGTACGCGGTCTGCTCGATCGCGCCGGTGGTGACGACCGCGCTGATCGGCAGGCCGCCACCGAGGGTCTTGGACAGCGTCACGATGTCCGGTACGACACCGAAGACGTCCATGCCGAACATCGCGCCCAGCCGGCCGAAGCCGGTCTGCGCCTCGTCCAGGATGAGGAGCATGTCGCGTTCGTGGGTCAACTCCAGCAGGCGGGCGAGGTATCCGGGCGGCGGCACGAGGATCCCGCCGGAGGACAGGACCGGCTCGGCCACCACGGCGGCGCGTGACCCGCTCGTCTGCTGGTCGTACAGCTCGAAGCCGACCTCCAGGCAGGTGTGGTCGCAGGTGCCTGCGCAGTGGCGTACCGGGCACCGGTAGGCGTACGGCGCGGGCAGCGCGAAGACTCCCGGCATGGTCGGGCCGTGCCCGCGGCGTCCCGCCGAGTAGGTCAGGGACTGGCTGCCCGACGTCATGCCGTGCCAGCTGCGGGTGAGCGAGACGATCTCGAAGCCACCGGTGGCGAGCTTGGCCATCCGCACCGCCGCCTCGTTCGCCTCCCCGCCCGTGCTCAGGAACATCGAGCGGTCCAGGCCGGTGGGCATCAGCGCGGCGACCCGCTCCGCCAGGGCCAGCACCGGCTCGGACAGCAGGCCGGAGTTGAGGTGGACGGCCTCGTCGAGGGAGCGCCGGACCGCCTGGGCGATGCGCGGATGACTGTGCCCGATCGTGGCGCAGATCTGGCCGGAGGTGAAGTCGAGGACGCGGCGTCCGTCGGTGGTCTCCAGCCACGAGCCCGACGCGCGGGCGATCACGTCGTGGGCGAACTCCCCGTTGTAGCGGATCAGGCGGCGTTCACGTGGGTCCATGCGCCGATGGTCGCTCCGTCCAACCGCCGGGTCCAGCGATGATTTTCGCCGGATGATCGTGGAAGAATTCGAACGATGCTCGACCTCCGGCGGCTGCGGCTCCTTCGCGAACTCCACGCGCGCGGCACCATCGCCGCGGTCGCGGACGCGCTGTCCTACAGTCCCTCGACCGTCTCCCACCAGCTCGCGGAGCTCCAGCGCGAGGCCGGTGTGCTGCTGTTCGAGCGCGACGGCCGCCGGCTGCGCCTCACCGAGGCGGCACGCGTCCTCGTACGCCACGCGGATGCCCTGCTCACCCGCATGGAGCGCGCCGAGGCCGAGATGGCGGCCGCGGCCGGTGTCGTGGCCGGGACCGTACGGCTCGCGGCGTTCCAGACGGCGGCGATCAGTCTGGTCGCCCCCGCGCTCGCCGACCTCGCGAGCCGCCATCCCGGGCTGCGTCTCGAGCTCACCGAGGCCGAACCGGACGAGGCGCTCGACTCCCTGCTGCGCCGCGAGTGCGACCTGGCGGTCTGTGACGAGTACGGCGGACGGCGGAGGACCCGGCCGCGCGGGCTCACGTTCGAGGAGGTGTACGCCGAGCGGGTGCGCCTGGTGCTGCCCCGCGACCATCCGGCGGCGACCCTGGGTGAGCTGGCGGGCGCGGCGTGGGCCGGCGGCCACCCGGGCACCAGCCACGAGCGCCTGCTGGTCCAGGCGTGCACGACGATCGGCGGCTTCACGCCCGACGTCCGCCATCGGGCCACCGACCTGCTCGTCCTGCTCGCGCTCGTCGCCAGGGGCGGTGCCGTCACGCTGCTGCCCGACCTGTCACGGCCCGAGCGCGAGCCCTCGGTCGCGGTGCGGGACATCGGGATCGCCCGGCGCGTCCTGACCGTCGTACGGGACGACGGGCTCGCGCGGCCCGCGCTCGACGCGGTCCGTTCGGCGCTCCGCGCGGCGGCGCTTGACCTTGTCCCTGGGTGAAGCCCCAGCATCGAGGCCGACAGGAGGAAGGTGGCATGGACTCCTTGACGATCGGCGCGTTCGCGCGGGCGGCTCGGCTGTCGCCGAAGGCGCTGCGGCTCTACGACGAGCTCGGCCTGCTCCGGCCGGCCCGCGTCGACCCGGTCTCCGGCTACCGGCTGTACGAGCCGTCGCAGCTTGCGCAGGCGCGGCTGGTGGCCTGGCTCCGCCGGCTCGGCATGCCGCTGGCCCGCATCCGGGTCGTGTGCTCGCTGGACCCGGCCTCGGCGGCGGGCGAGGTGACCGCCTACTGGGCGCAGGTCGAGGCCGACACCGCGACCCGCCGTGACCTCGCCGCCT
>DASQPY010000125.1:0-10290 GCA_035643735.1 Actinoallomurus sp.
ATCGGGAACCTCTGCGACCGAGGTGACGGATCCCGTCGCGGCCGTGCACCGGCTCACCGCGTCCTGGTACTCCAACATGGCGGCGAGGAACCATCCGGCCGCGCTCGAGAACGTGCGCGACGCGATCGCGCTGATCCGTGAGCGACCGGAGACCGACGACCCGCGGGCCAATCTCCACGAGCTGCTGATGCACTCCCTCCACCACGTCGACCGGTTCGCCGAGGCCGCCGAGGTCATCGAGCGCCACCACGCGGACAGGGATCGGACCGATCCGGCGTGGATGTGGATACCGGAGGCGTTGCACCACTTCTGGACCGGCGAGTGGGATGCCAACCTCGCAGCGCTCGGATCGGTGAGCCGGCCCACTGACGCGACGACCCTTGGCGTGATGGCGGAGGTCGGTCCGTCCGCCAACCTGATCGGGCGCGGGCTGGCCGCACACATCTGCCAGCTCCGCGGCGACCAGGTCGCGGCGGCACGCCACCTGGACACCCTCCGGCTGATCCCCATCGAGGGCCCCCTGGAGAGAGAGGCCTGCGTCTTCTTCCTCCGTGCCGAGGCATTCGAGCTGGAGCACGAGGGGAACCTGGCGGCCGCATTCGCGAAGCTGGAAGAGATCTCGCTCGATCCGGAGTTCGCTCCTCTGCAGACGCCCTACAAATGGTTACCGTACCTCCTGAGCCTGGCGCGGGCAATGGCGGATCAGGGCAAGATCGACCGCGTTATGGACGCGGCGCGGCGCGAGGCCGGCCGGACGGTCGGATCCCGCGGGGCGCAGATGACGTTGTACCGGTGCCAGGCCCTGACCCTCCGCGATCCCGACCTCGCCGTACGGGCCGCCGCCTACTATCGCGAGGTGGGGCGGCACCTGGAGCTGGCCGAGACGCTGGCCGAGGCGGCCGAGCTGTTCGCGGAGGGCGACCGGCCCGACGAGGCCCGCGCCGCCATGACCGAGTCGGTGGAGCTGTATCGCGGCTTCGGCGCCCACTGGTGGGCGGAAGATCTCAAAAGCAGGCTCACGAATCTGAACGCCGTCACCTACCGTTCCGCCTCGTAACGCATCGCCCGCAATTCGCATGTGGACGGCGACCTGGATGGTCACCGATCCGCCCCATTCGCCTCATCGGACAGCCATCCCCGGGCTTTCGTGCAGCGCTGCACGTCTTGTCCGCCCGAGGTCTTGGCGGTGGCGCGTCAGGGGCCTACAGTCGCGGCAGACGCACCGACACCGGGACAGTCGCATCCAGATCGCATCAAGCCGGTCTGAAGGGTCGCTGATCCACACTTTCCGGAGATCGATCTAGCATCCGGAGGAACGGTGAGTCAGGTCACTGTGCGCATCGTGGCCCGGGACCCGATCATCTCGATCGGCCTGACCACGATCCTGGGGAAACACCCCAAGATCACTCCTGTCCAGGAGCCCGACGACATGCCGGCCCAGGTCGTGCTCTTCACGACCGGGACGCTGCTGCCATCGGCCATGCAACAGCTCCACGAGATGGCCAAGCTGCAACTGCCCGTCGTGCTACTGGCCAACAGCTTCCGTGAGGCGTCCCTGCTGACGCTGATCGAATGCGGGGTGGTCGCCTTCCTGGACCGCAAGTCCACCAGCAACGACGACCTGGCGGAGGCGGTCATCTCGGCCGCGGCCGGCGAGGGCGTGATGCCCAAAGCCACCCTGGGCAAGCTGATGAGCCTGGTCCAGCGGATGCAGCACGACGTCCTGGCGCCCATGGGCATCAACGCGGCCGGCCTGTCCCCGCGCGAGGTGGACGTCCTGCGTCTCGTCGCCGACGGCGCCGACACCAGCGAGATCGCCAAGGAACTCGCCTACTCCGAGAGCACCGTCAAACATGTCCTCTACGAGCTCACCACTCGTCTCAAACTCCGCAACCGCACCCACGCCGTGGCCTTCGCCCTGCGTGCCGGAGTCCTTTGATCCGAGCCGGAGCGCGCGCGTCCCTGGGCGGCCGACACTCTCACGAATGTCTGGTCGACCACCAAGGGAATGACCGCGATCTGCGCGCTCCGCCTGGTCGAGACCGGCGACCTCGACATCGACGAACCGGTGACCCGCTACTGGCCGGAGTTCGGTCAGGCGGGCAAGGAGACGATCCCGGTCCGCTGGCTGCTCTCCCACCGGTCCGGGGCGGGCCTGCGGGACGATCCGCGCAAGATGGCACTGATCGACGCCTGTTACACCTGCCTCGGCTGAACCCTGGGCAGCGGCTCGGTGCAGACTGAGATCTATGCGCGACTATCCGATGATGATCGCTGGGGTCGACCGGATCGAACCCGTGCCCCGGCGTATCCACGCCACGCTGGGGGGCGAGGTGGTGCTGGACACCACCCGCGCGCTCTACGTATGGGAGTGGCCGAACTACCCGCAGTTCTACATTCCGGAGGCCGATGTCAAGCCCGGCGTGCTCGTCGACGAGGAGCACGTCCAGCGGCTGAAACGGGGAACGGCCCGGCGGCACGGTCTGCGCGCCGGCGAGCTGACCAGGCCGGGTGCCGCGCTCGTCTACACCGACGACGCGATCGAGGGCCTGGGCGGCACCGTGAGGTTCGACTGGGACGCCCTGGACTCCTGGTACGAGGAGGACGAGGAGGTCTTCGTCCATCCCCGCAACCCGTACGTACGGGTGGACGCGCTGCGCTCGACCCGTCAGGTACGCGTCGAGCTGGACGGGGTAAGGCTCGCCGAGTCGTCGTCGACCGTGATGGTCTTCGAGACGGGCCTGCCGACTCGCTACTACTTCAACCGTACCGAGGTCGATTTCACCCACCTTGAACCCACCGATACCGTGACTTCATGCCCCTACAAGGGCATGACTACCGGTTACTGGTCGATCCGGATCGGTGACACCGTACACAAGGATCTCGTCTGGGCCTACGACTTTCCCACCAGGCAGCTCATCCCGATCGCCGGTCTCATCGCCTTCTACAACGAGAAGGTGGATGTGATCGTCGATGGGGAGACGCTTCCCCGGCCCGTGACGCACTTCTTGAAGTGACCCCGCCCGGTCAGTCGCACCGGCGGCTCAAGACCACGAGGAGTTCTGAAATGACAGCGTCCTACGGAGACGTCGATCCCGCCCTGCTCTCGCCCGAGGAAAGCCTCGACGATGACGAGCTCGGCGACATCGAGGCGGGCTACTCCCCCGCGGAGCGTCCTCTGGGCAGCACCGCCTGGGGCACCACCGAGCGCGAGCTGGGCACACGCGAGGACCTTACGCACCGCCTGGCGCGCGAGGAGAGCGACCAGACCGCCGACGACGACACCGACGGGCTCGGCGACAGTTCCGACACCGACGGGGAACTGATCGACGACGAGGTCGGCGACGCCCGCGCGGGCCGCCTCGTCGCGTCCGACATCGACGTCCTCGACAGCCGGTCCGACCTGTGGGCGGAGGACATCGGCATCGACGCGGGCGCCGCGTCGGCGGAAGAAGCCGCCGTTCACGTCGTCCCCGAAGACGAAGAGGACGAGCGTTAGGACGTCCCTGACCGGCGTTACGGGCGGGCTCGAACCGGCGTGAGGCCGGCCCACCCATCGGGTGGGCCGGCCTCAGGTCTCCTGGCAGCAGGGGGTCACTCGACGAAGACGTCCACCGAGGGGCGCATCTCCGCACAGATCCGGAGCACCTCGTGGATGACGTGCCCCTCGAACGCCGCGAACGGTGCGGTGTCGATGGTCTCCTGCTTCAGGTCCACCGCGGGGTAGGACTGCTGCATGAGCATGTAGTCGAACCTCGCCGCCCACTTGCGGGCGCCGAGCCGGGCGGTGGTCGAGCAGTTGTCGACCATGTAGGCGACCCCGCGCGCGTGCATGTACGGATTGAGCGAGTCGACGGCCTCGATGACCGACTCGTTGGCGATCTCCGAGTACGGGTGTCCCATTTCGAGCAACGTGTCCACCTGGGCCATCATCACGCCGCAGAAGACACCGGCGGTGAAGGGATCCAGCGGGATCTCGCTCTCGACGCGGTTGCCGCGGACCTTCTGGCCGACCTGCCACATGGTGGCCTGGTCGATCTTCCCCATCGGGAAGCGCCCGAACCGCTTGCCTGCCAGCACCACACTGCGGATCTCGTTGCCCGACCGCACCTCGTCGTAGATCTCATGGGTGAGTTCGAGACCGACCGGGTAGGCGGCCGAGTACGCCTGGGCGAAGACGGCCTTTCCTTCCTCGTCCAGACGCTGGTACAAGCCGGCGAGGCCGTCCTTGGAGATGGTCTTGGAGATGGGCCCGGTGACCGACTCCGCCGAGTGGCGGAACGCCTCCTCCTGGCTCATCCCCTGCTCGTGGAAGCGGCGGAACAGGCTCTCGACGAGGCCGTGCACGCCGGCCAGCAGCATCGCGCGCTCGCCGGTCAGGTCGGACAGGTATTCCGAGCGCAGGGTGGTCTGGAAGGTGTACGGGGCGCCCAGCGCCACCGACCAGCCCAGGGCGCGGTCGGTCGCGAGCCCGGTGACGTCCTGGTGGACGGCGAAGCTGGCGTTGATGCCGGCGCCGTTGACCTCGGCGCCCTGGAGGTAGAGCGCGCGCACCGAGGCGCCCATGCCCTTGGGGCAGACGCCCACGACGTCCACCTCGGCCGGGAACGCCTTGCCCGCGTCGGTGAGGTAGCCGAGCAGGAACCCGTGGGAGAGCCCGAGGGTGGTGCCCGGACGGAGGGCGGCGAAGATCTTCTCGTACAGGTCGGTCTGGGCCGAGTCGGAGATCAGTAGGAGGACCATGTCCGACTGGGCGATGACCTCGAACATCTCCCCGAGGGTGCCGTCCTCCTCGCGGAAGCCGGCCGCGCGGGCCGGTTCGAACGACCGCGACCCGGCACGCAGGCCCACGGCCACCTTGACCGTGCCGTTCAACGAGTCGCGCAGGTTCTGCGCCTGGGCCGACCCCTGCGGACCCCAGCCGATGACGCCGATCTGGTTCACGCCCTCGAAGGCGCGCGGCAGCCGGTCGAAGAGGCTCCGGCCACCTCGGACGATCGCCTCACGGCGCTCGCCGAGCGTGATGTACTCCTTGTCGAAGACGGTGGTCTCGAAGTCCAGATTCTGTTCTCGCATGACGTTCTCCAGTCAGATCGATGATGAGCCCCGGAGTCACCGCTCGTGAGCCCGGGCCGCGTTCCGATGGCGGCCGGCGCCGGTCAGGCGGCGGCCCATCCGCGGATCAGGGCGGCCTGGCCCCGGAGGGTGCCGTCGCGGTCGAGGAGGTTCCACACCGTCGTGTCCTCGATCCAGAAGCGGCGTCCCGACTTGGCGATGCGCACGCCGCGGTAACCGCTGACGTATCCCTGCCGCAGCACGCCGTCCATGAACTCCTGGCGCTTTTCCCGGTTGTCCGCCTCGGCCGACAGCCGGGACGGCAGCCCCGTGAACTCCTCCCAGGAGTACTCGAAGCGTTTCTGGGCCGTCGCGTTCGCGTACACGAAGCGCGGGTCCGCCGACGTGTCGTGCGCGAGCAGGCCGAACGGGGCCTCGCCGTAGAGCCAGCGGGCCGCCTCCACACCGGCCAGGTCTTCGGGCAGGATCCGCGTGCCGACGACGCGTTCGTGGCTGCCGGCCAGCAGTTCGGCGAACGCGACGTCTTCCGCCGGTCCCCCCGTGAACGTCCGGTTCACTGGAAGTCGCAGCCGGGGTTGGGCGCGTCCTCGGACAGGGCGCTGCCGTGCGGCAGCACGTACAGCACGTCGAGCACGACGGGCGTGTCACCGAGGTTGCGGCCGATGTGCACGTGGTTCGACCCGCTCGGCTCGACGATCGGGCTGCCCTGCCGGTAGACGCCGTCGGATTCGCAGGTGGAGTCGTAGTGGCTCAGCGTCCCCTTCTTCACCACGCCGTACAAAGTGCCCTTGTGGTAGTGCCAGCCCGTGCTCTGGTGGGGAGGAAGAGTGATCTCCCGGAGGATGTAGTCCTGCGTGCCCACCGTCTCCTGGGCGATGATCGTGCCGGTGACCCCCGGTCCGGGCGGAGTGGCCCCGGCCGTGCCCGCGGTGACACAGAGGCCGGCGACGGCCGTTCCGACGAGCCCGGCACGAAAACTGTTACGCATGCTCAATGAATCTTTCCGTCGAGGGGTTCGGTGATCGTTCCTTCGGGGTGCGGCGCGGGGGTGGGCGCCGACTCCGTACGACGGCGGCCGGAGATACTCAGGGGTGCGAGACTCTGGCCCGTACGGCACGTCCGAGGCGTTGACTACGACTGTCAACCATAGCGATCCAGATCGGGTCGCCCGCGGGCTGAATGGCGACTGAGGTCGTTTTCACGGTGTTCCGAGCCCCGATGCCTGCTCTGCACTGGAATGGCCGTGACGTGCGCGAACTTTCAGCCGGGATTCTCCGGCCTCCCGGCCCATCGGGCTCTTTGGGAGCAGAGCGCCGTCGTACCGTCACAGGACGGAGCCTTACTGGCCTTGGTCAGGACTCCGCGACACACACGAACTCGCATGCAGGGCCGCCTCGAAGGCGCGCACATCGTCGGGGACCACCAGGTAGACGGCCTGGTCGGGGACGCCGTTCACCGTTATCGACGAATTGAAGAAACGCATGGCACCGGCCGTCGGATGATGAAGGGTCTTTTCGTCGGTCTGCCATGCGGAGACCCGATGCTCCGTCCAGAGCCGACGGAAAAGCGAGCTCTGGTCGAGGAGCTCGTCCACGATTTCGGCCACCCGCGGATTGTCCGGACTCCGGCCGACGCCGAGCCTGAGCATCCCCACCATCTCGCCGGCGGAATTCTCCCACTGATCGCGGTACATCTCGCGTGCCAGCGGTGAAAGCAGCATCCAGCGGACGGCATTGCGTTCGCGCGGCGGGAGCGCGTCGAAGTCGGTGAAGAGAAAGCGCGCCGCCGCGTTGGCCGTGAGGATGTCCACGTACGGACCGCACAGGATGGCGGGTGTGTCGCCGAGGACGTCCAGCACGCGACGGACCCGAGGGTCGACGGTGTCACCCGGCGGCACCGGGGCGTTCACGGCCGGCTCCGTCTCCCCCGCGAGCGTGTACAGGTGCGATCGTTCCTCGGCGGACAGCCGGAGTGCCCTGGCCACGGCGTCGAGCACCGAGGGTGAAGCGGTCGGCTGGCGTCCCTGTTCGAGGCGCGTGTAGTAGTCCGCGCTCACCCCGCCAGCAGAGCGAGCTCCTCCCGGCGAAGGCCGGGGACGCGACGGCGGCCCTGCGCCGGCAGCCCGACGTCTTCCGGGCCGAGGCGGGAACGGCGCGTGTGCAGGAACGCCCCGAGCGCGGGATTTCGCTTCGCGCTCACGGCCGAACTCCCCCGGGAAACGCCATCATCCGAACGAGGGTAGCACTGGCGTTCCTAGGCAGAGCCCGGCCACCTCACAGCGCCCTCGGCCACTGAACCCTGTGTTTGACTGACGCCGAGCGGCAATCGCGAAAACGGGGGAAAGACGGAAATGGAAAAGCGTCGAATCGGCACCCAGGGACTGGCGACATCCGCCTTGGGCCTGGGATGCATGGGCATGACCGGGTCCTATGGTCCGGTGGACGACGCGGAATCCACGGCGACGATTCATCGCGCCATCGACCTCGGTGTGAATATGTTCGACACGGCCGATGTCTATGGGCCCTTCACCAATGAGAGGCTGCTCGGGCGCGCGCTCGCCGGGCACCGCGACGAGGTGATCGTGGCCACCAAGTTCGGTGGCGCCGAGATGGACGATGACGGCACGGTGGTCGGCGGCGCGAACGGCCGCCCGGAGTATGTGCGCGCGAGCGTCGAGCGTTCGCTCCGCAATCTGAACACCGACCGGATCGACCTGTACTACCAGCACCGCGTCGACCCGAAGGTGCCGGTGGAGGAGACCTTCGGCGCTCTGGGCGAGCTGGTCACCGCCGGGAAGCTCCGCCATCTCGGGATCAGCGAGGCACGGCCCGCCACCATTCGCCGCGCCCACGCGACCGCGCCGCTGTCGGCCGTGGAGACCGAGTACTCACTGTTCTCCCGCGACGTCGAGTCGAACGGCGTGCTGGAGACCGTACGGGAGCTGGGCATCGGCTTCGTCTGTTACGCACCGCTCGGCCGGGGGTTCCTCACCGGCGCGGTGCGGTCCGCGAGCGCGCTCGGCGACACCGATCTGCGCCGCGCCTTCCCTCGCTTCGGGGAGGAGAACCTCGAGGCCAACCTCGCGCTCCTGCGGCGGATCGAGAAGATCGCGGCCGATCTCGGGGTGAGCAGCGGCCGGCTCGCCCTCGCCTGGGTGCTCGCCCAGGGCACGGACATCGTCCCCATCCCCGGCACGCGACGGCGTACTCACCTGGTGGCGAACGTCGAGGCCGCCGCGACGCCCCTGGACGCGGGCACGCTGGCGGCGCTTACCGAGGCCGTCTCCGGCGGCGAGATCGCGGGCGGGCGGACCTCTCCGCAGGACGTCGGCATCGAGCGGTAGGCGGCGCCGTCCTCACCGTCGACGGCGGCCTGTCCGCGACGGCCGGACCGGCACACGAGGTCGAGGATGACGCCGGACACCTGACCGTAGACACCGGACCGGTAGCCCAGCTGGTGCAGGGTGTCGCTCCAGGCGTCCAGGAACGTCATCGACCGGGTGGTGTTGGAGCCGCCGCGGTCGTAGGACTCCATGTCGAAGTAGAGCACCGACCCCTTGGCGAAACCGAGCGCGGCCGCCTGGTCGGCCACGTCCCTGGCCGCCTCGGCGCCCTGAGGCGCGGGGTTCGTGATCAGCTCGCAGCTTCCGCAGCTGTCGGTCTGCTGCACCTGCAGGCCCACGTACAGGGGGAAGAAGCGCCAGCCGTTGCCGAACTGCGCCGTGACCCAGGCGGCGTCCAGGTTCGGCTGGTTGCAGCTGCGGTTCACGCCGCCGATGTAGATCCCGACGGCCCCGTAGGGCGAGGGGCCCTTCCAGGCGTTCATCTGCCCGGTGCTGGGTGCGGCACAGGCGTCGAAGCCCTTGCCCTGGAAGGAGGTCGCGTCGGCGGGAACCGCGGCGGGGGCGGCCGCCGGCCGCTGGTCGGCGGCACTGTCGACCGGCAGGGCGTCGCTGCGCAGGACCTTCTCGATCCGTGCCCGGTCACCGCCGTACGTCGCGGTGACCGCGATCCCGTCCGTGGCGGCCTGGTACGTCCGTGAGGTGCCGTTCCGCGCGACACGGGCCGCCCGGCCCGTGGGCGCGGCCGGCTGGACCAGCGCGCATCCTGCGTCTGGTGAATGGAGATCGCATGCCCCTCAGTGTTGGTACGGAGACGGACCGCGGTCATTGACGATCCGTGCCACCCCCTTGAGGATCCGTGCCGAGTCACGGACACGCCGATGTACACATTTTTTGACATACGCGCGCAACACGTTCGACGTACTCTCGGCCAATGGCGCAACGGACCGAGCTGGTGGCGATCGGTGTCGAGGAAGAGTTCCACACCGTCGACCTTGAGGATCGCCGGCTCATCCCGAGGGCCGACAGCCTGCTCGCCCAGCTCCCGGAGGAGCGCTTCGGCGCGGAACTGCAGCGATCGGTGGTGGAGACCAACAGCCGCCCCTTCGTCCGGCTCGTCGACCTGGCCGAGGACCTCGCGGCACTGCGCCGCGGCGTCGTCGCGGCGGCCGAGGGGCTCGGCATGGGCATCGTGGCGGCCGGCACCTTACCCGTCGCGGACCTCGAATCGCTCAAGGTCACACCGGACCCGCGCTATGAGAACATGCTGGACGAGTACCAGCTGCTCGCCCGCGAGCAGCTCATCTGCGGCGCCCAGGTGCACGTCGACGTCGGCGACCGCGACCTCGCGGTGGCCGTGGCGCACCGGGTGACGCCGTGGCTGCCGGCGCTGCTCGCGCTGTCGGCCAGCTCGCCGTTCTGGCTGGGCATGGACACCGGGTACGCCAGCTACCGCACGCTGCTGTGGTCACGCTGGCCCACCACCGGGCCGCTCGGCACGTTCGGATCCGCCGCCGAGTACGACGCGATGATCGCCGACCTCGTACGCTCGGGCGCCATCACCGATCCCGGCATGATCTATTTCGATGCCCGGCCGTCCGCGCACCTGCCCACACTGGAGCTGCGGATCGCCGACGCCTGCCCTCGGCTGGAGGACGTCGTCCTGCTGGCCGGCCTGTTCCGCGCGATCGTCGTCGAGGAGATCGACGCGGTGACCCAGGGACGCCCCGCGCCCGTGATCCGTACCGAGGTCGTACGGGCCGCGACGTGGCGGGCCGCGCGCTCCGGTCTGGAGGGCGAGCTCGTCGACCCCGCCGACGGAAGACCGGTGCCGGCCCGGCGGCTGCTGCGCCGGCTCCTGGAACGGCAGCGTC
>DASQPY010000126.1:0-6483 GCA_035643735.1 Actinoallomurus sp.
CTTGGGCTGCCAGTCGGCCGGCAGGCCCGCCTTGGCGAACAGCCGTTTGTTGTAGAACAGCACGCGGCCGTCGGTGCCGATCGGCAGGCCGTACTTCTTGCCGTCGAAGGCCATGATGTTCTGCACCGGGCCGGGGATCTGGTTGAACCCCTCCCAGCCCTTCATGGCCTGACCCACCACCTGGTCGAGCGGCTTGATGTAACCGGCCTGGGCGAACTCCCCGACCCAGATGCCGTCGATGGCGATCAGGTCGGCGCCGCCGCCGGTCTTGAGGTCGAGCGCGGTCTTCTGCTTGTACGGCGCGTCGTCGACGCCGGTGCCCGCGAAGCGGACCGTGACCTTCTTGCCCTTGGCCTTCTCCATCGCGGTGAACTTGGGGATGACGTAGTCGGTAAGCCACTGGGCGCCGTTGGAACCCTTGCCGCCCTTGACGGAGTTGGCACTGATCCGGATCACGGTGCCACCGCCTCCGCTGGCACCGCCCGAGCACCCCGACATCACGAGCCCGCTCGCCGCCGCCAGCGCCGCCATCCGCGTGATCTTCATCCCACAGCCTCCCGGGCAGGCAATTCCCACGATTAGAGGAGCTGTCGAAACATTCCCACGTTCATCGGGCATTCACACCCGTACCAAAGATCACGATTCGGGCTCATCGCGGTGATGGTGGCCGGCGGGCCCGGTAGGCGGTAGTGCGACCCGATCGCGGTACGGGGCCCGCCCCGGCCGCTCTACCGGACGGTGGCCGCCGGCGGGAGGCGTCACCGTTCTCCTTCGACCGCCACTACGCGATGACCAATGCACGGGCCGCGGCTTTGGGCTTCACTTTCTCCATTGTCGCGGACTGGCTGCCCATGGCCATCGACGAGGACGTCGCCGCCTCCCGGTGAAATATGTCAGCCTTCCGCGACCGCCACCTCGACACAGTCGTCATTGTTGGCGCCCGACCGGCTCGACTTACGCCAGGGGGTGGTTACGACGCCCATCGTTCCTCCGCCGTCCGCTTGATCAATTCCTTCGACATTCCCAGCGGCAGCGCCTCGGCCTTGATCGCCTCCCACAGGGCCTCCGCTCGTGCGATGTCGTCGGGGGCGACGGTGACCAAGCCGCGTACGGCAGTTTCCAGGTACGCGGCCGTACTGCCGTCCTCCAGCGTAGCGAGCACAAACGGTCCTTGCGTCCCGAGGCGCACGCCATTCGGTAGCACCTTAATCTTGATATTGCGGCAGGAGATCTCGATGAGGTGCATGAGCTGTTCGTACATCACTTCTGGGCCACCGGCGTCACGCCATAACACGGTCTCATCGAGCACGACATGGAGTGTCGGCGGCTCAGGCCGATTGAGTATGCGCTGACGGTCCATACGGCCGCTGATGTCGCCATCCAGCACGACCTGCGCGTATGCCGATGTCTGCAGCAGGCCATAGATGACGTTCGGCTGGAAGGTCTTCAGCACGACCGCACCCTCCTCGTAGGGCGGCCACCTGCCGAACCAGGTTGGGAACGCGCTTCCCTTGCGGTAGTCGAGCGTGCGGGTCAGGGCGCCGCCTGTGGTGAGTTGCTTGTCGCAGGACGCGGCGAACTCCGGTGTCCCTGGGACCTGGCCCGTCTCGATCTGGCTGATGAGCGACGTCGAATAGTTGATTCGCTGTGCGAGCTCCGCCTGCGTCAGCCCGGCCGCCTGCCGGTAGTGCTTGAGCTCCCGGCCCCATATGGCCATTGGCGTGTATTCCATATTAATTCGCCTCTACATGTCCGCTTTCAAGTTTCTTTAAGTCCAGGTCGGTCCATTGGCAATGCCCGATGATTGCCCGTGCCCAATGCCGTCAGGCTAAGGCGATACTGCGATTCCCCGGGCGGAAATAGACGACCGGGAACTGGAGTAATGACGTGCACGAGAATCGCCGTCGAGGCGGCCTGATGGACTCGGAGCTCGCGCGGATCACCACGTTGTGCCGGGAGGCGGCGAAGCTGGGACCCGACGTGGGGATGAGCGACGCCCGCCCGGCCGCGGTGATTCGTACCCCCGCCGAGCCGCCGCTGTCCACCGACTGCAGGCCGAGCCGGAGACGCCCGGCTATCACCTACCCGGCGGATATGGGCGACTACATATGGTGATGGTTTGATTGCCGCCTCGGGAGAAAGTAGCTCCGACCGGGCGATTGCCGTTAGGGGTGGCGGTCGCCAGCATGAACCTGCGCTTTCACCTCTACATCCGGCGTAACGGAAGGACGGGGCTTCATGGCGAGCGAGTTCCAGCGGCGAAAGATCGCAGGGGTCTTCACGGCGATGGACGTCGACGGCGACGGCCTTCTGCGGGAGTCCGACTTCGCGGCGCTGACCGCGCGGTGGACCGCCATCCGCGGCGTGGGCGACCACACCCGGCTGACCGCGATCATGATGGGCTGGTGGGAGGCTCTACGGGCGGCGTCCGACCTCGACGGCGACGAGAAGGTCACGCTGGATGAGGTCCTGGTGCTCAGCGACCGGCTCGGCGAGATGTCCGGCGCGGTCAGAGACACCGCCGAGGCGATGTTCGAGGCCATCGACGAGAACGCCGACGGGCGCATCTCCGCGGAGGAGTACAACCGGCTCATCGAGGGATGGAACGGCCGCCCGACCGACACCGACGAGGTCTTCCCACTGCTCGACCTCGACGGCGACGGTCACATCTCCCAGGAGGGGTTCGTCCGGCTGTGGACGGAGTTCTGGTCCGGCGACGACCCGGAAGCGCCCGGCACCTGGGTCTTCGGGCGCTTCGACCTGCCCATGGTCCGGCAGGGGTGAGCCCTCCGCCAGGCGGCTCGCGGTAAGGCCGAGAACGTGCCGAGGGCCGCTCCCCACAGCCGGGAGCGGCCCTCGTCGAAAGAGATCAGGACCAGGCGAGCATTCGCATCGGGTCCTCCAGCATGGCGCCCACATCGCGCAGGACGGCGGAGCCGAGCTCCCCGTCCACGACGCGATGGTCGAACGACAGCGCCAGCGTCGTCACCTTGCGGATCTTGATCTCACCCTCGTGGACCCAGGGCATGTCCCTGATCTGGCCGAACGCGAGGATCGCCGACTCTCCCGGCGTCAGGATCGGGGTGCCCGCGTCGACACCGAAGACGCCGACGTTCGTGATGGTCATCGTGCCGTCGGACAGATCCTGCGGCGTCGACTTCCCTGCCCGGGCGGTCGCGGCGAGATCGACCAGGGCACGCGCCAGGTCCGGAAGCGACAGGTCCTGCGCCTCCCTGATCTTCGGGACGATCAGGCCGCGTTCGGTGGCCGCCGCGATGCCCAGGTGAACGTAGTGCTTGACCACGATCTCCTGCGCCGCGTCGTCCCAGATGGCGTTGATCATCGGGTGCCGCCGGGCCGCGAGGATGAACGCCTTGGCGACCAGCAGCAGCGGCGAGACCTTGACGCCCTCGAAGTCGGGCAGGTCGCGCAGTCGCTTCACCGCGTTCATCGTCTCGGTCACGTCGATCTGCAGCCACTCGGTGACGTGCGGCGCGCTGAACGCCGACTGCACCATGGCCGCCGCGGTGTGCTTGCGCACGCCACGGATCGGGATGCGCTCCTCACGCTCACCGGTCGTGCGCACGGACGTGAGCGGCGTGGGAGCCGGAGCCGAGGCGGCCTGGTGGATGTCGTCACGGGTGATCGACCCCTGCGGGCCGGTACCGCTGATCGACCTCAGGTCGACGCCGAGATCCTTGGCGAGCTTGCGCACCGGCGGCTTGGCCAGCACGGCGACCCGACCACCCCCGCCGCCGTTCGGACCGGTCTCCCCAGACCGTACGGCCGGAGCCGGAGCCGGAGCCGGCGCAGGGGCCGCGCTCGACTTACGCGCACGCCGCGTCGTCGAACCCGGCTTCACGCCGTACCCGACCAGCACCGGCACGCGCTTCTGCTGCTGCGGCGCCGCCGGGTCGACCTTGGGCGCGATGCTGCCGGCCATGCCCGGTTCCTGAGCACCCGGCGGAGTCGGAACGAGGTCCTCCTTCGCCCCTGAAGGAGGAGCGGCCGCCTCCCCACCGACGTCCACGGTGATGATCGGCACACCGACGTCGACCGTCGTTCCCTCCGAGACCAGGAGCTCGGTGACCGTCCCCTCGAACGGGCACGGCAGCTCGACCACGGCCTTGGCCGTCTCGATCTCCAGGATGGTCTGGTTGACCTCGACCACGTCGCCCGGCTGCACGTGCCACTTGATGATGTCGGCCTCGGTGAGGCCCTCGCCGACGTCCGGCAGCTTGAACTGCTTCAGCTCACCCATGCCTCACCACTCGAAGGTTCGGTCGACGGCGTCCAGGACGCGATCCAGGTCGGGCAGGTAGTGGTCCTCGAGACGGGACGGGGGGTACGGCGTGGAGGCGCCGCCGACCCGCAGCACCGGGGACTCCAGGTGGTAGAAGCACTTCTCGGTGATCCGGGCGGCGAGCTCGGCGCCGTACCCGCTGAACACCGGCGCCTCGTGCACGACGACGCAGCGGCCCGTACGGCGCACCGACTCCAGCACGGTGGACTCGTCCAGAGGGTTGAGGGACCGGATGTCGACGACCTCGATGGAGCGGTTCTCCTCGGCCTGCGCGGCCTCCAGGCAGGTCTTCACCATCGGCCCGTACGCGAGGAGGGTCACGTCGGTGCCCTCGCGGGCGACGACGGCGCGGTCGAAGGGGGCGGCGGCGGACAGGTCGAGCTCGACCGGCGCCTTGTCCCAGTAACGGCGCTTCGGCTCGAAGAAGATCACCGGGTCCGGGCAGGTGATCGCCTGCTGGATCATCGTGTACGCGTCGGAGGGGTTGGAGCAGGCGACCACGCGCAGGCCGCCGGTGTGGGTGAAGTACGCCTCCGGTGACTCGCTGTGGTGCTCGACCGCGCCGATTCCGCCACCGAACGGGATGCGGATGACGACCGGGAGCTCAAGGGTGCCAAGGGAGCGCATCCGCATCTTGGCGAGCTGGGAGGTGATCTGGTTGAAGGCCGGGAACACGAAGCCGTCGAACTGGATCTCACACACCGGCCGGTAGCCGCGCAGCGCCAGGCCGATCGCGGTGCCGACGATGCCCGACTCCGCGAGTGGCGTGTCGATGACGCGCGCCTCGCCGAAGTCCTTCTGCAGTCCGTCCGTCACACGGAACACGCCGCCGAGCTTGCCGACGTCCTCGCCCATGACCACGACTTTGGGGTCGTTCTCCATGGCCTTGCGCAGGCCTTCGTTCATGGCGCGGGAGAGTGAGAGGGTCTCGGTACTCACCGTCACACTCCTCCTCTGCCGGACCGGTGAAGAGCGCCGTCGCGCTTCATCGGGTTACCTCCTCGAAAGATCCCAGATAGGACGTGAACTGGTCGCGCTCGCCGGCCAGCGGAGCGTGCTCCGTCGCGTAGACGTTCTCCCAGATCGCCGTCGCCTCGGGGTCGGGCAATTCTAGACACCGTTTGCGCAGGTCGGAGCCGATCGACTTGGCCTCCTCATCGATCGCCGCGAAGAACTCCAGGTCGGCCATCTGGCTCTTGACCAGGTACGCCTTGACGCGCTCGATCGGGTCCTTCAGCTTCCACGCCTCGAGTTCGGCCTGGAGCCGGTAGCGCGTCGGGTCGTCCGTCGTGGTGTGCGCGCCCATCCGGTAGGTGAACGCCTCGATGAGCGTGGGGCCCTGGCCGCTGCGTGCGTTGTCCAGGGCCCGCTTCGTCACCGCGAGCACCGCGAAGACGTCGTTGCCGTCGACCCGGATGCCCGGGAACCCGAAGCCCTCGGCGCGCCGGTAGAGCGGAATCCGCGACTGCCGCTCCAACGGCTCGGAGATGGCCCACTGGTTGTTCTGGCAGAAGAAGACGATCGGGGCGTTCTGCGCCGCGGACCAGACGAACGCCTCGTTGACGTCGCCCTCGCTGGTCGCACCGTCCCCGAAGTAGACGATCGCCGCGTCCTCGGTGCCGTCACGCTGGATGCCCATGGCGTACCCGGTGGCGTGCAGCGTCTGGCTCCCGATCACGATCGTGTACAGGTGGAAGTTGTGCTCCCGGGGATCCCATCCCGCGTGGTTGACGCCGCGGAACAGCCCCAGCACCTTGACCGGGTCGACGTCACGGCACCAGGCCACGCCGTGCTCGCGGTAGCTCGGGAAGGCCATGTCGCCCGGTCCCAGTGCGCGGCCGGAGCCGATCTGCGCGGCCTCCTGCCCTAGGAGCGAGGCCCATACGCCCAGCTCACCCTGCCGGGTAAGAGCCAGGGCCTCCGTGTCGAGCCGTCGCACGATGACGAGGTCCCGGTAGAGGCTCTTGATCTCATCGGCGGTGAGGTCAACGTCATAGTCGGGGTGCTCGACGCGCTCGCCTTCGGGGGTGAGCAGCTGAACGAGTTCCGGTGGGGGTTGTGCGCCGGTGCTCGGGGGCGCACCGTGCGCGGCGTCGATGGTCACGTGCCACTCCTTGTGCGTTCAGGGCCGGCCCGCGGGATCGCCGCATCCGACCTGTTTGTCCGCCGCCCTTCCCGCG
>DASQPY010000127.1:0-2295 GCA_035643735.1 Actinoallomurus sp.
TTCGATCACCGCGCTGTAGGCATTGACCGCACCCAGCGCGGCCACGCTGTCGCCGTCGACCTGCGCGCGTACTCCCGGAAGCCCGTCGAGCCTGGTCAGAAGCTCGTCGAGACGTCGCTTCGTCGTATCGCTCATCGCCGATCGCACCTGGCCGGACAGGGCCGAACGGCGGAATGTGTTCTGCGCCGCGTCGGCGGCGGCCCGCGCGGTGGTGACCCCACCACGGTCCTTGCCGCCGGTGCTCACTAATACCGCGGTCGCGACGCGTTCCTGTTGCAAAGTGGCCGCGAGGGCGGTGGCCGGCATGGCGACCTTACGGTACGTGGTCAATGCCTCGTATTTTTCGAAAGCGTCCTGAGCCGTGAGATAGGCGGCGAAGGCCCAGAACGCGGCCAGTGACAGCAGCGGGACCAAGAGGAGAACCAGCAACCTCAGCCGGAGCGACCGCCGTGCGGAATGCTTGTAGGAAGCCACGGCCGCCTTACGGTTTCCGCGTGTGCGCAAAGATACCGCCCTTGGAGCAAGATTCCCCGAGAGGGTAAATGGCACCACATTAGTCACCCTGGTGGCAACTGACTGAAATCGGGGATTTCCCGTATATCCACACCTCGCCCTCAGGGCACCGACCGGCCTGACTCCGTCACCAGTCCTCTGTCTCCTCCACCGCGACCTCGACCAGCCCCTCACCGGTCCGTTCGTAACGCCTCATGGTGCTGAGCGGGGGTGAGTAGACGTGGACACTGACGGCCGGCGCACCGGAGGCATTGCGTACATCATGGACGTAGTCGACGCCGAACGCCCACGACTGGCCGGCCTCCACGGTGCGCGTCTCGCCCGGTTCGCGCTCTTCGAGGCTGCCGAGGACGACCGTGAAGGCACCCTCGGAGTCGCCGTGGTCGTGGAATCCCGTGGCCTGACCCGGCAGCCAGCTGATCAGCCAGACCTCGTGGTCATCGTCTTGGTGCAGGCGCTCGTACCAGCGCCCGTCCGCGCTCAGCCGGACGCGGTGCAGCCACTCCTCGGGCCGGTCGGCGAGCGACTTGGCGATCCCGGCGAGCCGGGGCGTGGTCGACGTAATGGTGGCGGCGGTCATGCTCGGTCTCTCTCTTCTCTGGGTACGGCGAACGGTCCTGGGGAACCGGTCACCGACACAGCGCGCTGGCCTGCCGTCGCAGATCGACGTGCAGGCGCGCGTGGAAGCGCACAGGGAAGCGCGCGTCGAGAGAAGCGCCGAGAAGCATTCCCCCAGCTTGGGGCATATTGCCTACCAAGTCAACTGGATACATAGGGATCATCTACGGCGCGGCCGGCGCCGCTCCGGTCCGGCCGCCGGGAACCGTCCGCCGACGCCGCGGGCCCGCTCATCGATGCCGAGTGCGGCGGTATCTATGGCCCTCCGCCGCGCCGTGGTTATCGTCCTCGCATGCGCGAAAGCCTGATCGCCGGGCAGTACCTGCTCATCGAGCAGGTGGGCAGGGGCGGCTTCGCCGTGGTGTGGCGGGCGCGCGACGACCGCCTCCAGCGTGACGTCGCGGCCAAACAGCTCTTCCTGCCTCCGTACTTCACCGACGAGCAGCGCCGCGAGCACCGTGAGCGAACCCTGCGCGAGGCGCGTTCGGCGGCCAGGCTCGCCCATCCCGGTGTCGTGACCGTCCATGACGTGGTCGAGCACGACGGCGTTCCGTGGATCATCATGGAGTTCGTCCGTGGCCGCACGCTGGGCGAGATCGTCCGCACCGACGGCCCGCTCACTCCGGCGCGGGCGGCCGAGGTCGGACTGCGGCTGCTGGACGCTCTGTGCGCCGCGCACGCGGCCGGGGTGCTCCACCGCGACGTCAAGCCGAGCAACGTCATCATCGGCGACCGGCGTGTGGTCCTCGGCGACTTCGGCATCGCCCGCATCGAGGGCGACGCGGAGCTGACCGAGTCCGGCATCGTCATGGGCGCCCCGGCCTACACCGCCCCCGAACGCGCCCGCGGCGAGCCCGCCGTGGCCGCCTCGGACCTGTGGTCCCTGGGCGCCACGCTCTTCTACGCCGTCGAGGGCCGCCGGGCGTTCTGCGGGCCGAACCCGAACGCGACCTTCCACGCCATCCTGACGTGCGAGCCCGCTCCCCTGCGGCGCGCCGGACCGCTGGCACCAGTCATCGAGGGCCTGCTGCGCAAGGACGCGGCCGGCCGGATGGGCGCCGCCGAGGCCGCCGAACTGCTCGCGGACGCCGCCTTCGCCCACGACCGCGTGCCCGCGCCCTCTCACGTGCCCGCGTCTTTCCGCAGGCACGACCAGCGGCACCG
>DASQPY010000128.1:0-3476 GCA_035643735.1 Actinoallomurus sp.
CTATTTCGGCTTCGTGCTCGGTGCGGTCGTCGCGGGCGCCGCCGCGTCGCGGCTGTGGATCGCCTACACGGTGGGGGCCGCTCTCACGCTGGTGATCCTCGCATCGGCCAAGGGCTTTCAACCCGCCCCCGTCGCCGGGGCGGATAACCCGGACACCCCGGTCGCCCAGCGTCCCGTGGCCTGATCGGCCGGGAACTCATGGCGAACGGGCCCGGGAGCGGGCGGCCCGTCGGGCTCAGCGGCGTGAGCCCTCCTCTTCCTCAACGATGCGTTCCATGGCCTTCTCGCCCGCGCGTTCGGCCTCTTCGGGAGAGAGTTCGGTCAGCGCGATGCGCAGGGCCACCTCGGCGGCGTCAGCCGCCGCCCTGGCGGTGATCGTATGAGTGTGGGCTCGTTCGATCTCACCGAGCCCGATGCAATCGAAGGCGACTTGAGTATCGTGTGCGGCCAACTCGAGTTGACGCGCCGCTTCGTCCAGACTCATCACTTTCCTCCATCGTCGTCGCCCTAGTACCCGCGATCATCCGGCCCACACGCACCAAGGCGTGCCGCCGGTCACACAGGGTCAGGAATACCGGGAGCGTAGTCGATGCGCTACTCGCCGACCGCGTACATGCGCCAATGCGACCCGGGCCTGCGGGGCGTCCGCGCCGAGCAGATACTGGACCCCGGGAGGCCACCATGACCGCGTTGAGCGATGAAGAACAGGCGATCGTCGAAGTCGTCGCGGATTTCGTCGACCGGGAGGTACGCCCGGCCGCACGCGAGCTCGAACACGCGAACACCTACCCCGAAGAACTCATCGAGCGGATGAAGGAGCTCGGCGTCTTCGGGCTCACCGTGCCCGAGCCGTACGGCGAGGTGAACGTCTCGAAACGCTGCTACGCGCTCGTCACCGAGGAGCTCGCACGCGGCTGGATGAGCCTGGCCGGAGCGGTCGGCGGCCACTCGGTCGTGGCGTACCTGATCACGATGTTCGGCACCGAGGAACAGAAGGAGCGATACCTGCCCCGGATGGCGACCGGTGAGCTGCGGGCGGCGATGGCCCTGACCGAGCCCGCCGGCGGCTCGGACCTCCAGGCGATCACGACCGTGGCCCGCCGCGAGGGCGACCACTACGTCGTCGACGGCGCCAAAATGTGGATCACCAACGCGCGCCGGGCCGGGCTGATCGCGCTGCTGTGCAAGACCGATCCGGAGGCGAGCCCCCGCCACCGCGGGATCAGCGTCCTGCTGATCGAGCCGGGCCCCGGCATGACCGTCTCCCGCGACCTGTCCAAGCTCGGGTACAAGGGGGTCGAGACCTGCGAGATCGTCTTCGAAGGCTTCGCGGTCCCGGGTCCGGCCGTGCTGGGTGGCGAGGAGGGGCGCGGGTTCGCGCAGATGATGCGCGGCCTGGAGGTGGGCCGGATCCAGGTGGCGGCCCGCGCGCTCGGCGTGGGCCGCGCGGCCCTGGAGGACTCCCTCCGCTATGCCCAGGAGCGCGAGGCGTTCGGCGAGCCGATCTGGCGGCACCAGTCGATCGGCAACTACCTGGCCGACATGGCGACCCGGCTGCGCGCGGCGCGGCTGCTGACCCTCGACGCCGCGGATCTGCTGGACGCCGGTGAACGCTGCGACATGGAGGCCGGCATGGCCAAGCTGTACGCGTCCGAGGCCGCCATGGCGATCGCCCTGGACGCGGTGCGCATCCACGGCGCGTCCGGCTACTCCACGGAGTTCGACGTCGAGCGCTACTTCCGGGACGCGCCACTGATGATCGTCGGCGAGGGCACCAACGAGATCCAGCGCAATGTCATCGTCCGGCAGCTCATCGGCCGCCACCCTCTCCGCTGACCGGGCTCCGGGCGGCGTCAGTCGCCCTCGGTCATCGTGGTGTGGACGTCGTTGACCAGCACCGCGAGCGGGCTTGCCGCCCGAACCGGGGGCGGCAGCCGCCACCGCCGGTCGGCCGGTACGAGGGTGAGGGGCGCCCCGGCTGCTCAGGAGGCGCGGCGGCGGTGTCGCCCTACGGCGAGGGTGTGGGCGCCGGTGAGGAGTGAGCGGGACAGTTCTGCGGTCGCCATCCCGGGGTTGATGATCGCCACCCATCCCTGGGTCGCGTAGACCGGATGCGGGATCAGCGTGTCGATGGCGGTGTGGTCGGCGTTCCCGGAGTGGGCGGGCGGGTGGCCGAGCAGCTCTTCGAACGCCGTACGGCCGACCGCGATGTTCAGGCGGAACACGCCCGGGCGGTTCAGGTTCGAGGCGGTGTCGAACCCGTCGTAGTCCTTGGTGACGATCGTGGCGAACGGCATCCGGCGGTCGGCGGGCGTGTCGCCGTTGCGGACGAGGCCCGGGGCGCCGGAGGTGGCCTGGGGCGACGACGCCGGAACGCCGGGGACCTCTCCGGCGCGCTGGCCCTCCTGGACGCCGCCCACGCGTCACTGCACGAGCGCCGGCTCTCCCTGCGAGCGACCGGCGACGCCCTCGAAGCCGTCGCCGACCGGCCGGCCGGCACCCCGGTCCGGACGAGCATGCGCATCGGGGAGGTCGCCGCCCACCTCGGCGTACGCACCTCGGCATTGCGTACCTGGGAGTCCGCCGGCCTGCTGACTCCGGGCCGCGAGCGCGGGACCGGCTACCGCCGCTACGGCCCGGCCGACGTCCGCGACGCATCGCTGGTCGGCATGCTCCGGCAGGGCCACTATCCGCTGCTCCGGATCCGGCCCGTCCTCGACGAACTGCGCCGTACCGGAAGCCGCGACGCACTCCGCACGGCCATCGCGGAACAGCAGGCGAAACTGACGCGGCAGGCGGCGGCGATGCTCGAAGCCGCCGCCTGCCTGCATCATTACGTCACGCCCTGATCGGCGTCCGGGTCAGCGCCTGCCGATGGTCAGCAGCGGGCCCGTGGTGTCGGCGAAGAAGTCGTTGCCCTTGTCATCGACGACGATGAAGGCCGGGAAGTCCTCGACCTCGATCTTCCAGACCGCCTCCATGCCGAGCTCGGCGTACTCCAGCACGTCGACCTTCTTGATGCAGTCCTGTGCGAGTCGCGCGGCGGGGCCGCCGATCGAGCCGAGGTAGAACCCGCCGTGCGCCTTGCAGGCATCGGTGACCTGCTGGCTGCGGTTGCCCTTGGCCAGCATCACGAACGACCCGCCGGCCGCCTGGAACTGCTCGACGTAGGAGTCCATGCGCCCGGCCGTCGTCGGGCCGAAGGAGCCGCTCGCGTAGCCCTCGGGCGTCTTGGCCGGGCCCGCGTAGTAGACGGCGTGGTCGCGCAGGTAGGACGGCATCGGCTCGCCCGCGTCCAGGCGTTCCTTGATCTTGGCGTGCGCGATGTCGCGGGCGACGACGAGGGGGCCGGTCAGCGACAGCCGCGTCCTGACCGGGTACCGGCTCAGCTCCGCGCGGATCTCCTGCATCGGCCGGTTGAGGTCGACGCGTACGACGTCGCCCTCCAGGTCGTCCTCGGTGGTCTCGGGCAGGTA
>DASQPY010000129.1:0-3546 GCA_035643735.1 Actinoallomurus sp.
GGCGCCGCCCACCTCTTTCCAGCCGAATGGGCCGCGTTCCGCGACCTGATCCGCGCCGCCGAACGGCAACGACCTGATCGCCGCCTACGGCCACCGCATCGGCGACCCCGACCCCGCGGTCCACCTCCCCGCGGCCCGTGCCTGATGGCCTGGGAGCTCTCAGCCAACACCCTGCTGTCGTCAACGGCCGCTACTACGACATCAGGACACCCACCCGACCAGGCAGGGGATCTGCACCAGGCCTGGACCGAAGCCGAGATCCGCATCGTCGAGGACGCCGGCCACGCAGGCTCCTAACCCGGGACCGGTCACCACCTGACCGACGCCGCCGACCGCTTCCGCCCCTGAACGCCCAGACCTGCGGTGCCGCCCGGACGAACCTCAGACCGCCCCGATCTCCTCATCGAGATCCGCCCAGGTCCGTACGGCCCGCACCCAGTCCGGCGGCGGCGCGGTCTGCGGGCCGAACAGGAACAGGTGGGGCACCAGCCCCCGCAGCGCGGTGTGCACGCTGAGACGATCATCGACCATGTGCGTGATCCCTAGGTCCGCGCAGTGGCCGGCCTTGTCGGCGCGCTTCCGGCAGAACCTCACGTTGCCCGGCGCTATCCCGGTACGCCGGGAGAAGTCGTTGCGCTGGAGCCAGCGCAGGGTCCGCTCCTGGATGCGTTCGCCGCACTTGGAGATGACCCATACCCGTCCGCCGAAGCGCGTGACCAGTCCGGGCAGCACCTCGAACATGCCCGGCGTCGGCGGCGAGCTCATCGCCTCCTCGATAATGCCGCCGAGGAAGACCGTGTCCTCGTCTCCCGGTGAGGCCGCGCCGCCGTGAATGACCCGGCCGAAATCGACGCCGAGGCGCGGTTCTTTACTGGTGTTCATGCCAGCAGACTGACGCATGCCCCGAAAGGGGCAAACCGAATTTTCGTCCGGGCCGGGGTCGCGTCAGCGTGAGCCGCGGGCGGCGACGATCTGCCCGATCGCCTTCTCCAGCGCGTACGCCGGGTCGGCCCCGGCGCCCTTGACCTGCGCGTCGGTCTCGGCGACCACCTGGAGCGCCTCCGCCACGCCCTCCGGCGTCCAGCCGCGGAGCTGCTGGCGTACGCGGTCCACCTTCCACGGCGGCATGCCGAGCTCCTTGGCCAGCCCGGCACCGCGCAGCCCGCGCGGCGCGCCGCCCACCTTGGCCAGGGAGCGAACACCCTGTGCCAGCGCGCTGGTGATCAGCACCGGCGCGACACCGGTGGCCAGCGCCCAGCGCAGCTGTTCGAGCGCGTCCCCGAGCCGGCCCTCGACCGCGCGGTCGGCGACGTTGAAGCCGCTGACCTCCGCGCGTCCCCGGTGGTAGCGCGCGACCGCGTCATCACCGACCCGTCCGCCGGTGTCGGCCACGAGCTGGCTACAGGCGCTGGCGAGTTCGCGCAGGTCGGTGCCGACCGCGTCGAGCAGGCCACGCGCGGCGTCCTCGCCGATCGTGCCCCCGGCCCGGCGTACCTCGGCGCGGACGAAGGCGACCCGCTCACCCGGGCGGGTGATCTTCTGGCAGGTGACCTTGCGCGCGCCCGCCTTGGTGAACGCGTCGAGCAGCGCCTTGCCCTTGGCGCCGCCCGCGTGCACGACGACGAGGTCGATGTCGTCGGCCGGGTCGGCCGCGTACTTGCCGATCTCGGCGATCAGGTCCTTGCCGAAGTCCTGCGCCGATCGGAGCACGACCACCCGTCCCCCGCCGAACAGCGACGGCGAGGTGAGCTCGAGCAGCGCCCCGCGGGTGAGGGTGGCCGGGGTCAGCTCGTGTACCTCGGCCTCCGACTCGCGCGTACGTGCGGTGGCGACGACATCGGCGATCGCCCGGTCGATGAGCAACTCCTCATCGCCGACGACCAGGGTGAGACGTTCGGAGGACACATTCGCAGCATCCCACGCCACCGGCCGCCGACGCGCCGTACCCGAGGGTCTTGGAGCCCGCCCGGATAGGGCTCGCTACGCGCGGTCCTATCCGCGCGGGCGCCTAGTCCATGCCGGGCGGTACGTGCGGCCGGAAGGCGATGGCGCGTACGGCACCGAGATCGTCGTTCTTGGGATCCAGCGGCAGCGGGAACAGCATCGTGAGCAGCCGCCAGCCGACCGGATGCTCCTCGCGGAGGGAGACGAGCAGCGAACGGCACTCCTCGGCGGTCAGGAAACGGTGCTCGGGCTCGGCGAACCGCAGGTGACCGATCCGGAGTTCGAGGGCGCGGCCGGCCCTGAGGTTGCGGACCCAGTCGGCCTGGGTTCCCCAGGCCGCGACCACGACGACCTCACCCGTCGCGTGGTCGAGGCGGGCGACCTCCAGCACGGTCTCGCGCCGGAGCCCGCTGAGGCGTCCCTGATGGGCCAGATAGAGGAAGCGTTTGCCGAGGAGGTGACCAAGATCACGGCGATACACCCATGACGGTGCTCTCATGACGCGGAGCATCAGCCCCGAGGGCCTGCGAGCGCCGGACACTTCTCGGCTCATCGTCCAATAATGCCCGGATCGCGAGGGTCCGGAGGACGGAAACCAGACCCTGGCGCGGGTTCGGAACAGCTTCGTGACCGGTGCCGGGTGGCATCCCGCGGACGAACGCCGCTCCCGGTGGGGAATCGCGGTCCGGCGCGGCCGGTTAGCAGATACATGCCCGAATTCAGTGACGTGCGCTGGTCAGTGTTGGACCTGGTGCCGGTGACCACGACGACGACCCCGGCCGAGGCTTTGCGGGCGTCCGTGGACCTGGCGCCGGTGGTGGAGCGGCTCGGATACCACCGTCTTTGGGTCGCCGAACACCACGGCATGCCCGGCATCGCCAGCTCCTCCCCCGCCGTACTCATCGCGCACCTCGCCGAGGCGACGACGACTCTGCGGGTCGGCTCGGGCGGCGTGATGCTCCCCAACCACGCGCCGCTGGTCGTGGCGGAGCAGTTCGGGACGCTGGAGGCGCTGCACCCGGGACGCATCGACCTCGGCATCGGCCGCGCACCGGGCACGGACCAGGCCACGGCGTACGCGCTGCGCCGTACGCCGGACATCAGCGCCGACGCCTTCCCCGAGGACCTCTCCCAGCTACGCGCGTTCCTCGACGGGTCTTATCCGCGGATCCGCGCCGTGCCCACCCCGGACAATCCGCCGGCCGTCTGGCTGCTCGGCTCCAGCGGGTACAGCGCACAGCTCGCGGGCATCCTCGGCCTGCCGTTCGCGTTCGCGCACCATTTCAGCGCGCGCTTCACGGACCCGGCCCTGGAGCTGTACCGATCGAGCTTCGAACCTTCGGACATGCTCGACCGCCCGTACGCGATGGTGACCGCGGCCGTGTTCGCCGCCGACACGGACGAGGAGGCACGGCGGCTCGCCGCCCCGCAGGGGCTGTCGATCCTGCGGCTGCGTTCGGGCAACCCCGGCCTGCTGCCGACGCCTGAGGAGGCGCTGGCATATGACTACTCGCCGCAGGAGCGCGAGGCGATCTCGACGTTCACCGAGTCCCACGTGGTCGGCGGCCCGGACACCGTACGCAAGGGGCTGCTGTCGCTCCT
>DASQPY010000130.1:0-10099 GCA_035643735.1 Actinoallomurus sp.
TCGTTGCGCCGGTCCTTCAGGCCGGGCGGTTGCCCACCCGACCTGACCTCAGCCAGCGAAGGTGCCGACATATTCGCGTACCGCTTTCAGCAGGGCACTCTCGTCCAGGGCGAGGTGCTCCAGGATGGTGTACCGGCCGGGTCGGGTCTGCGGAGCGTACGCCACGGCTTCGGCGAACTGCTCCGCGGTCAGGCCGATGTCATGGGGAGTCTTGGGCAGCCCATGACGGTCGAGGCTCGCCACGATCTCGCCGAGGCGCTCCTCGCCCTCGCCCAGATGCGTCACGCGCAGGTGGTAACAGAACGCCGCTCCGAGACCGGCCAGCTCGCCATGGTTGGCGGTGTCAGGGAAGAGGGCGTCGATGGCGTGCAGGATCTCGTGGTCGCCGCCGCTCGCCGGCCGCGAGGACCCGGCGAACGACATCGCCATCCCCGACAGCACGAGCCCCTCGGCCAGTACGGTCAGGAACTCGTCCGAGTCGATCGACCGGGGCTGGTAGATGAGCGCCTCGGCGGCGACCCGGGCGAACGTCAGCGCGAGCCGGTCGATCGGGTCGCCCTGCTCGCGGTTCGACAGCGTCCAGTCCTCGACCGCGGAGAAGTTGCTCAGCACGTCGCCGATGCCGGCCCGTACGAGGCGCTCCGGGGCGGAGCGTACGTAGTCGAGGTCGACGATCATGGCGAGCGGCATCGTCACGCCGAACGACGCCTTGCCCTTCTCGTGCTCCAGCGAGGCGGTCGGAGAGCAGATGCCGTCGTGGGAGAGGTTGGTCGCGACGGAGACCATGGGCATGCCCGCGAGCGTCGCCGCGTACTTCGTGGCGTCGATCGTCCGGCCGCCGCCGATGCCGACGACCGCCTCGTACGACCCGCCGCGCAGCCGGGAGCCCAGCTCCATGGCCGCGTCCACGGAGGCGCCCTCGACCCGGAACACCTCACATTCCTCCAGGCTGGGCCGGACGTGCTCGGCGATCTGGTCGCCCTGGCCCGGCCCGACCGCGATGGCCACCCGGCCCTCGGTCGCGATACGCCGGTCGGCGAGCAGCTCACCGAGATGGGCGACCGCGCCACGGCGTACGTCGATCGACAGCGGAGCGGGGAGCATCCGCGAGAGCAGGGGCATCAGTAGGCCTTGGCGATCCGGCGGGCTTTCTCCAGGTCGTCGTGGTTGTCGACCTCGACCCATTCGACGGCACCGATCGGCGCCACCGAGATCTTGCCGCCGCGGTTCACCAGCTCCTGGTAACCGTCCTCGTAGTACAGGTCCGGATCGCGCTCCCAGGTGGCCTTCAGCGCGTCGGCCAGCGGCTCGGCGGCGGCGGGCTCCAGCAGCGTGGCGCCGATGTACTCACCGTTCGCGCTCGCCGGGTCCATCAGCTTGGTGATGCGCTCGAGGTGGCCGTCGGCGTCGAGGATGACCTTCATCTCCTCGTCGGCCAGCTTCTTCACGTCGTCCACGGCGAGCAGGATGTCCGGTCCGCGGTTGCCGAGCAGAGTCCGCTCGACGCTCACCGGGTGCACGGTGTCGCCGTTGACCATGAGCAGGCCCTCGCTGAAGTACTCGCGGGCCAGCCACATGGAGTAGGCGTTGTTCCACTCCTCGGCCTTGTCGTTGTGCACGAGCGTGATGTCGACGCCGTACCGGCTCTCCAGGTCGGCCTTGCGCTCCTCGACCGCGCCCGCGCAGTAGCCCACGACGATGACGACGTCGGTGAGCTCGACCTCGGCGAGGTTGCCGAGCGCGATGTCCAGGATCGTCGTCTCACCGTCGACGGGCACGAGGGCCTTGGGGAGTGTGTCGGTGTACGGGCGGAGCCGGCGCCCCGCACCGGCGGCGAGAACCATGCCGATCATCAGACGGTCTCCTCTGAAGCTTCCTTCGCCGCGGCACGCTCTGCGGCTTCCTCTGCTGCGGTCTCCTCGGCCGAGGGCGGTGACTCTCCGTCGTCCTCGAGGTTGACCATGACACCCTTGCCCGTACCGGTGCGCGTCCAGGTGTAGACGCTCTCGATGCCGAACAGCAGCCCGAGGTAGACGGTGAGCACCGCGATGGTGGCCGGCAGCACGCCGGCGAGGGTGGCCACGGCCGCGATGAGCAGCCGGCCGTCCCAGCCGAGGCCGGCGCGGAACACCCACTTGGCCGGCCAAAGCCGCTGCCGGGTGCGGTAGACGGTGTCGTAGTGGTGGTACGCGAGCACGCCGATGAAGGCGTACGTCAGCGGCTTGGACACGTCGTGCGCGAAGGCGAGCGTCGCCAGGTAGACGTACTCGATCGCCCGCATGATCGGCGGCACGAGCCAGTCGAGGCGGCCACTGTGCGGATGGGTCGCGGCGGGCCCGGCGAGCAGGAGCGCCAGCACCGGGGCGAAGATCGCCGGGCTGGTCTGGCCGTTGACCCCGGCGATCAGCAGGATGCCGGTGACGATGGCGGCCACCAGCAGCGGGAGCAGGGGCGGGAGCTGTCCGCCGCTCAGCCGGCCGAGCGTCTGCGAGATCGGGCCGTCGTCGCGGTAGGCGACCAGCCGGTCGCCGTGGAAGGTGAACGCCTCACCCCGCGCGTCCTTCGCCTCTGGCGTCCCCGATGACATACCCCCAGGAAGCACGGTGCTCACTGGTCGCTCACGCTCCTCAGCCGTTCAGTTGTGGTCTCAGGCATCGATGCGGGCCGCCCTCGGCTGGGTCAGCGAGCGGAGGAACCGGCCGCCGATGGTGTAGCAGGCGGCGATCGTGCCCCAGGTGAGCAGCGCGATGAACGTCACCTTCGCGTTGAAGATCATCGCGGTGAGCGCGATGAGCGCGAACCGCTCGCCGATCGGCAGCACGATGATCTTCTTGAACCAATGGAAGACCCGGATCTTCTCCGATCGCCCGGACAGCCACACCGCGAGGTGGCCCAGACCGCCGCCCTTCGGACGGCTCTTGGCGCGCTCGGGCTCGTCGAGCATGCTGTCGTCCGGCATCTCCAGGGGGACCACCGGGAGCGGCTCCGGCGCCTTGCGCCGCTTGGACGCTCCGAACGCGAAGTCGACCATGTGCCGGCAGGTCTGCAGGGTCAGCGCGGCGACCGCGAGGTACCAGACGTCGCCGCCGTGTACGGAGCTGCCCGCCACGGCCGCGGTCGACCCGACCGCCAGCCCGGCGAAGACGGTGTACTCCTTGGCACGGTCGAACGTCGCGTCGAGCCAGGCGCCCAGCGTGCTGAACTGCCGGCTGTAGCGGGCCAGCTGCCCGTCCACACAGTCGAAGACGAACGCGAAGTAGAGGCTGACCCCGCCGAGGAGCATGCCCCACCGCTCCCCGGTCGCGAAGAACGCCGCGGCCACCACCGAGATGCCCATCGAGATCGCGGTGACGCCGTTCGGGGTCCATCCGCGCTTGGCGGTCCACCGGGCGATGAAGCGTGAGTAGGTGCTGACCGCGTAGGTGGTGAAGAAGCCGTCGTTGTTCTTGACCGCGGCGTTGAGCCGTACGCGGTCCTCGTCGACCGCGTCCACGGCCTGCTGGGCCGCGTCGGCCTGCGCCTGGTCCAGAACGCGCTCGCAGACCAGCTCGCGGCTGCCGCGTGCGGTGACCTTGACGCCCGAGCGCACCATGCCGGTGAGCAGCAGGGCGGGAGCGTCGTCGCCGACGACCGGCGTGCTGGTCAGAGCGGCGGGCAGACCGGTGTCCTGCGACTCGGCCTCACCCAGGAGCTCGGCGATCTCGTCGGGGCTCTGCCAGAGGATGCGGACCGGGCTGATCTCGGTCAGGCCGTCCGGCAGGTCGGCGAGCTCGGCGAACCGCTCGGCCACGTCCGCGAGGGTGCCGGTCTCCTCCTCGCCCACTCTCAGCACGCCACGGAACATGGCGTTCGGGTCCGTCACCTGGTGGTGGCGGGTGCCCGCCGAGACGATGCGGCCGCGCCGGATCCTCATCACGGGCCGGTTGGGCGAGTCGCCGATCGGCTTCACCCGCGTGGCGGCCGCGGAGGCGGGGGCCTTGGAGTTGAGCACGAGCCGGGCGAACACCTCACGGTGGGCAACGACGTCGCCGTGCACGATCAGAATGGGCTCGGTGGCCTCACGTGCCACCCGCGCGATCTCTCGTAGGTCTTCGGCGAGTCCCTTGGACTCGATCACCTCGCAGCCGAGCCCGCGCAGCTCGGCCGCGGTGTCCGGGCGGGTGATCACACGGCGGTCCGCCACGTCGAGCGACTCGAGCTGCCCGAGCAGGTGGCCGATAACACTGCCGCTTCGAAGCGCCAGGCCGGCCGTCGGCGAGGATGCGGTCGCGACCGTTTCGGTCGCGACAACCAGTGCCAACGTCATCGGCGCCCTCCGAACGTCATCTCAACAGTCCTTCAGGTCTGGGGGTCTTCGACGGCGAACGCCGCGAGATATGAGCGCCGACCATACCGCGCCCGTCACCCGGCCGCTGCTTCGGCGTAAACATCCGTTCGTCCGCCGGTCGGATGCGAATTCCCCATAGGTTACCGTCGCTCGCGACCCGTGATCCCCAACACGGACAGTAGAATTTCAGGCCATGAGCCCGATGAGGACGACCGCGGTGGTCCTGGCCGGAGGAACGGGCCGGCGGCTCGGTCTCGAGGCTCCCAAACAGCTCGCGCCGGTGGGCGGCCGCTCGATTCTCGCCCGCGCGATCGGCGCGTTCGACGCGGCCCCGCAGATCGACGACATCCTCGTGGTGATGGCCCCCGGCCACCTCGCCGCGGCGGAGCTGGCCGCCGGACCGTACGCCAAAGTCAGTGGCGTCATCGAGGGCGGCGCGAGCCGTACGGACTCCACGCGCCGCGCGCTGTCGGCGCTGGAGGCGCGGCCGGATGACGACCGCGTGCTCTTCCACGACGCCGCCCGGCCGTTCGTGGACGGGCGGATCATCGCCGAATGCGTCGCGGTCCTCGGCGAGGCCGAGGCGGTCGCGGTGGCGGTGCCGTCCTCGGACACGGTGGTCGTGGTCGAGGACGGCCGGATCGTGGAGATGCCGCGCCGCGACAGCCTGCGCCGCTTCCAGACACCGCAGGGGTTCCGCCTGGGCACGATCCGCAGCGCGTACGAACGGGCGCTGGCCGACCCGGAGTTCGCCGGCAACGCGCCGACCGACGACTGTGGCGTGGTGCACCGCTATCTGCCCGGCGTGCCGATCGTGGTGGTCGAGGGCAGCGAGCAGAACATCAAGATCACTCATCCGGTCGACCTGATCGTCGCCGAGCAGATCACGTCTCGCGAGAACGCCCCAGGCTCGGCGGACTGACCAGGAAGCCGAAGCCCCACGAGAGGTGCATCGTCGCGTAGACGATCGGCAGCCGGAGCCACGCTGAGAGCGGCAGGCCACGGCCGGTCGGCACCGACCCGGCGATGATCGCGGCGGCGTACCCTCCCGGCAGGATCCAGCCCGGCCAAAAGCCCAGCACACCCGCGACGACGCCGACCACGATCGCCACGACGGCGATCGGCGGGGCGAGGTACCGCAGGTTCAGCGTGCCCTGGTGCTCGCGGCCCACGACCCGCCGCCAGCGGCCGGTGTGGAAGAACTGCTTGGCCAGCGCCCTGGTGTTCGGTCTGGGCCGGTAGGTCACGTGCATGCGAGGAGTGAAGAAGACCTTGCCGCCGGTCTGGCGGATCCGGTGGTTCATCTCCCAGTCCTGCGCGCGGACGAAGGTCTCGTCGTAGCCGCCGACGCGTTCGAGCGCGCTGCGCCGGAACGAGCCCAGGTAGACCGTGTCGGCCTCACCCGCGCCGCCACCGGTGTGGAACGGAGCGTTGCCGATGCCGATCTTGGAGGTCATGGCGCGGGCCACGGCCTTCTCGAACGGCGTGACGCCCTCGGCGGCCATGATGCCGCCGACGTTGTCGGCGCCGGTCTCCTCCAGGGTCTCCACCGCGGCGCGTACGTAGTCCGGGGGGAGGAGGGAGTGGCCGTCGACCCGGACGACGATGGAGTACTGCGACGCCTTGATGCAGGCGTTCAGCCCGTGCGGCGTACGTCCCGTGGGATTCGGCACGATGACGATGCGCGGATCGTCGGCGGCGAGCTTTTCGGCGATCTCCTGTGTCCGGTCGCGAGATGGGCCGATGGCCAGCACCAGCTCCAGCTCACCGGCATACTCCTGGTTGAGGATGGCACCGACCGCTTCGGCGAGGTGCCGCTCTTCGTTGAGCACCGGCATGATCACTGACACCGCCGGCCACACGCGGTTTCCGGCAGGGGGTGTGTTAGGCGAGGGATTCATGACGGCGCCACGGTACTGTACGAACGCGAGGTACGCCGCAATGTAGGCAACACTTCGCACCTCGGGGAGGCGTAGGCGGCATGTCAGAAGACACCGGATCCGACCCGCAGGAGCGATACTTCCGCCCCCGTCCGGGCGCTCCCGGTGACGATGACGCGGTTGAACAGCCCGAAGGCGTCGCGGTCGGCGACGCGGAGGCGACTCACGTCAAGATCGAGCGCCCGCCCCGCAGGACCTACTCACGCGGCGCGCGCCGCCACCGCCGGGGCATCGTGGCGACGGGTGCGATGTCCGCGGTCGTCCTGTTGTTCTCCGGCGGCGGATGGGTGTTCCAGGACTACGTCCTCAGCAGCGTGGAGCGGGTCAACGCCTTCGACGGGCTGAAGAACCGCCCGGACTCCGGCCCCGAGGGTTCGATGAACATCCTGCTCGCCGGCGTCGACCGCCGCGAGGGCCTGAGCACCCAGCAGATCAACCAGCTGCATCTGGGCAAGGTCGGCGGCCAGCGCTCGGACACGATGATGCTGGTGCACATCTCCTCCAAGCACGACAAGATCACCGTCGTCAGCCTGCCGCGCGACTCACTCGTGACGATCCCCGGGCACCGCTCCAACGGGTCCGAGGGCGCCAAGGGCGCCAACGTCGGCGAACGCCAGGGCAAGCTCAACTGGGCGTACATGTACGGCGGGGCGCCGCTGACCGTGCAGACGGTGGAGCGCGCCACCGGGGTGCACGTCGACCACTACATCGAGGTCAACTTCCTCGGCTTCCTCAAGGTCGTGAACGCCCTGGGCGGCGTCACGGTCTGCACCGAGCAGCCGATCAACGACCCGAAGAGCGGCCTGCGGCTGCCGGCCGGCAAGAGCAACGTCGACGGCCCGGCCGCACTCGCCTACTCCCGCGCCCGCTACACCCTGACCGGCGGCAGCGACCTCGGCCGGATCGACCGGCAGCAGCAGTTCATGTCGGCGGTGGTCCACAAGGCGCTGAGCGAGCCGGCGAAGTTCCCGGCCTTCCTGAGCGCCTCACTGGACGCGATCCGCGCGGACAAGGGCCTGTCGAAGAGCACCCTCACCTCGCTCGCCATGCAGATGAAGGGCATGAGCACCGACAGCATCGCCTTCGCCACGGTGCCGCTGGCCAACTCCAACTACATGGTGCCGATCGGCGGCCAGCAGCAGTCGACGGTGCTGTGGGACCAGAAGGCGGGCGACCAGCTGTTCCAGGAGATCGAGGACGACAAGCCGATCATCCAGCCGCCGAAGCCCGCGCCGACCGCCTCCTCGACGACGAAGCCGGGCGGCCTCACCGTCGCGCCGGGCCAGATCGACGTACGGGTGGTCAACGGCGTCGGCACGCTCGGGCTCGCCACCAGGGCCGCCCACCAGCTGCACGAGGTCGGCTTCGGCACGAGCGTCGCCCCCGGAACACGGCACGGGGTCACGACGACGGTCATCCAGTACGGTCCCGGCCGGGCGGACTCCGCCAAGACGCTGAAGGCCGCCATCCCGGGCGCCAGGCTGAAGGCGTCCTCGTCGCTCGGCTCCCGGTTGCAGGTGGTCGTCGGCACGTCCTGGACCGGTGCGAAGCAGGTCAAGGTGGCCGTCACCCCGTCCGCCTCGCCTTCGGGCCCGGGCCAGCCGATCAACGCGAAGACCGCCACCCAGAATCTCTGTAAGTGATCATCGCTATCCGAAACGTTAGCCTCCACTTCCCCCCAAAGTTGGCATTTCGCTACTAGCCTGCTGATCTAACGCCGGATCGTGCGGGTCGCGGCCACTCTGGAGGAGTAGCGATGTCCAACGGCGCTCGCCACACCTGGGGCTTTTTCGCGGGGGTGGTTCTCACCGCCGCGCTCGGAGCATTGCTGATCTTCGGCACGTACCGGCTGCAGCACGGCTACGTCGCCCAGTTCCACAAGCAGGACAAGTGGATCGGCGGGGGCCTGCTCGCCGGGGCCGCGATCATCTTCGCCATCCTCGCCGCCTCACGCCTCTCCCCGCTCGCCTCGCTCGTCGGTGGCGTCGTGCTGACCGCGGCCGGTGTCGTCTTCTTCGTGTCGCAGAAGACGAACGCCGACCTGATCAACCGCTTCCCGTTCAAGGAGCAGCGCGTCACGCTCGCCGGGCTCCAGGATGAGGGCTTCATCCTCTTCGCCGGGGTGGGACTGCTGTTCGCCTCGTTCTTCCCGTCCCGATGGCGTGCGCGCGTGACGGACGACTCGGGCTCCGGCTATGAGTACGGCCTGCCCGAGTCGCCCGAGCCGTACCGCGAGCCGGCCGGCGACCCGGGCTATGGCAGCACGCGTCACGCAGGCCACGACGAGCCCGCCTCCCCCGCGTACGGATCCCAGCAGGGTGGGTACGACCCGCAGCGGACCAGCTACGACCCGCTCTACGAGCCGACGCAACAGCAGCAGCCGTACGGCCGCCCGTCGCCCTTCATCCCGCCGGACGAGAGCGGCGGCACCCGGGAGATGCACCGCCCCGACTGACCTGCCCCGGCGCTGGACGGCCGTGACCGGGCTACCACCCCGATCCACCTCGGCCTCAATCCGCGCAGATCAGGCCATACCTCGGCGGGTATTGCCGCGTACGTCCGATGGCTCGGCGATCGCCACATGCGTAGCCACCGTTTGGAGAAGCCGGGCCAGGTCGGCGGGATCGTCCCGAACGAAGCCGGCGATCCGTCACCGAAGCCGTAGGTTACGGCATCTCACCTGGTCCGAAACGGTTTCGATGCACGGTTCCGTACCCGACTCGGCGAAGAGTTTTTTTCACCGGAATCACCGGACCGCCGTCGACCTGGGGACGCGCGATGCGGGCGGAATACCGTCAGCTCAAAAACGACGGATACATTCCCACGGGCTATGTCATCCACGATGCGACAGCTGCCTGACGTACCACATTCTCCACAGCGCCCATGATTGCGATGCGGTGTGGCCGGTCGACTCCCGCCCTTCGTCCTACATGGACGTGAACTGCGCCGGCTGCCACCAGACGCTGGTCGTCGTCCCCGACGACGGAGATATTTGAGCTCTCCCCGAGTCATGCCGCCCGGCAGAAGGCGGCGTGTCCGGTCAGAGGTCGAGGACGGCGCGCAGGGCTATGTCGACGCGGTCCATGACGTCCGCGTCCACCTGGCCGAGGCGTTCGATCGGGGCGTCTTCGCGACGGACGGGATGGACACCGGGCACGAGAGCCACCCCGGCCCGGGGCTCGTCGGGCAGCGTCACCGTGACGAGGGTGTCCCGTGCCGTGCCCGGGTCGAAGATCGGAACGACCTGGACGGTGGGATAGAACTTGGCCAGGGCATCGCTTCCGACGACCAGAACGATGTGTTCCCGCCGGAGTGGCCCCTTGATGCGCCAGATCTCACCACGCCTCACGCAGCCGCTCCGCCGCGCCGGTCTCCACCGATCGCGGTCTGCTCCGCCTGCATGTCGGCCAGCCACTCGTCATGCGCCAACCGGAGGCCCGGGCTGGCCTCCATGTCCTCGGCGAGGGTGTCCATGGCCTCGTGTACGAGCTGTGCCCGGAGGGCACGTGCCACGTAGGCGGAGAGGTTGCCACCGGCACTCTCCCGCGCCGGACCCAGCACCTCGGCGGGGATGGTGACGGTCACCTTCTCAGACGCCATATGTTTATCTTACCAAGGTATGGCCCGGGTCGCGGTCCTCGGCCTCCCTAACCGTCAGGCGCCTGTCAGGTCGCGCCGCAGTCGGGCGACCAGCGCTTGTAGCCGCCGGCGCATGTCGCTCGGTTCGAATGTCGGGCTGATCGTGCCGTGGGTGGGCAGGACCCGCGCGAACTCGTGGCAGCTGAGCCGTTCGAGTGAGTCGACCTGAGCGGGCCATGAGTACCAGCACATG
>DASQPY010000131.1:0-10299 GCA_035643735.1 Actinoallomurus sp.
GCCGTCGCGTTCGAGCCCGCGCAGGGTGACCGTCAGCATGCGCTGGCTGATCCCGTCGACCCTGCGCTTCAGGTCGGTGAAGCGCAGGGTGTGCTCCCCGAGCTTGGAGATCACATAGAGCGACCACTTGTCCCCGACCCGGCCGAGGAGGTCGCGGGCCCGGCACGCCGCCGGCCGATCGTCTGGCGAAGTGGCAGGCGAGCGCATGGTTATCTCCTGGTGCCTAAGGCAGAAAAACATGCCTTCTTGTGCGGTCCGAGTAAGTCGTCCCAGGATAAAGGTGGTTCCTGTTTGGAACCAGCAGCATCAAGAGGAATCAGCTTACTTTTCGGAATAAGGAGACATGATGACCGCCGAGCTTGTCGAGATCCCCGGATACGTCGCGGGCACCTGGACCATCGACCCGGTCCACTCCGATGTGGGCTTCGTCGTCCGGCACGCGATGGTCAGCAAGGTACGCGGGCACTTCACGAAGTTCGAGGGCCGCATCGTCACCGCGGACGACCTGCTGGAGTCGACCGTGACCGCGACGATCGACCTGGCCTCGATCGACACGAGCAACCAGCAGCGGGACGACCACATCCGCTCCGCCGACTTCTTCGAGGTCGAGAAGCACCCGACCATGACGTACCGCTCCACCGGAATCCGCCGTGACGGCGGTGACCTGGTGCTCGACGGCGAGCTCACCCTGAAGGGCGTGACCCGGTCCGTGCCGCTCACGCTGGAGGTCGGCGGCTTCGGTCCGGACCCGGCCATCGAGGGCGGGGCCCGCGCCGGCTTCACCGCCACCGGTCAGATCAACCGGAGCGACTTCGGCATCGGCTTCAACATGTCCATCCCCGGCGGCGTCATGGTGTCGGAGAAGGTGCAGATCGTGCTGGAGATCGAGGCGTCACTCGACACCGGCGCGTGACCGGCGTCGGGCGGCGGGGGAGGCGGCGGCGACCTCCTCCTCCGCCGGCCGCTCCACGGTCCGCGGCCGTCGCAGCACCGTGAGCGCGAGCACGAACGCGACGGCCAGCAGGCCGGTGGCGATGCCGAACGCCACGTGAAAGCCGCCGGTCAACGCGGACGCACGATCGTGCCCGTCGGCGACCAGGCTCCGGGTGCGCGAGGCGGCGAACGTCGACAGGACGGCGACGCCGAGCGCGCCCCCGACCTGCTGGGTCGCGTTGAACAGTCCCGAGACGACGCCGGCGTCGCCGGTGCCGGCCCCGGACATGCCGAGCGCGGTGAGCGCCGCGATCGCCAGGCCGAAGCCGCCCGCCAGGATCATCGTCGGCAGCAGGTCCACGAGGTAGGCGGCATGGGCGGGCAGCCGGGTGAGCAGTCCGAGGGCGACCACCAGCAGCGCGATCCCGGCGAGCAGGACACGGCGCTCGCCGAAGCGCCCGATCAGCCGCGCGGAGAAGCCGAGCGACACAACGGCGATCGTCAGGGCCGCCGGGAGCATCGCCAGCCCGGTCTCCGCGGCGCCATGGCCGCGGACGTTCTGCAGGTACAGGGCGATGAGGATCTGGAACCCGAACAGCGCGGACACCATCAGCATCTGGACCAGGTTGGCCCCCGAGACGTTCCGTGAGCGGAACATCCGCAGCGGCAGAAGAGGGGCCGCCGCCGCGGTCTGGCGCACGACGAAACCGGCGAGCAGTACGACGGTGATCGCGGCGAGGCCGAGCGTGTGCGCGGACGTCCACCCGTAACGGTTCGTCTCGACGATCGTGTAGACGCCCAGCATCAGCCCGCCGGTGACCAGCACGGCGCCGAGGGCGTCGGCCCCCACCCGGAGCCCGAGGCCCTTGTCGGGCTCCAGGACCCGTACCGCCAGCAGTGCGGCGGCCACGCCGATCGGCAGGTTGATGAAGAAGATCCAGTGCCAGCTCACGGCCTGGGTGAGGATTCCGCCCAGGACCGCGCCGATCGAGGCGCCCGCGGCGCCGACGAAGCTGAACGCGCCGATCGCCCTGGCGCGCTCCCGTGGCTCGGGGAAGTGCGTCACGATCATCCCGAGGCTGACCGCCGAGGCCATCGCCCCGCCGGCGCCCTGGACGAACCGCATGGCGATCAGCATGTCCTGGCCCGTGGAGACCCCGCAGAGCAGCGACGCCACGGTGAAGACCGCCAGGCCCGCGACGAACATCCGCTTGCGGCCGAGCAGGTCGCCGAGCCGGCCGGCGAGCAGCAGCAGACCGCCGAAGGCGATCATGTAGGAGTTGACGATCCAGGTGAGGCTCGCGGGGGACAGATCCAGGTCACGCTGGATCGCCGGCAGGGCGACGGTGACGATGCTGCCATCGAGAATGATCATCAGCATTCCGGCGCACAGCACGACGAGTGCGGCGGACCGGGAGGGTGCAGGCATGAGGTCGGCTCCTGTTCGCTTGGACCAACAGGATGACCGTAACAGATAGTTCTAAAGTAGACGATCCCTTATGGATCTAGATTTTCTTCTCCCGCGGCCGTCGTACCGAGTGCTCCGACTCGGCCGGCGTGGACAGGTGCCCTCCGACCAGCCGGGTCAGCGCGCCCACGAACATCTCGCGCTGGTCTTCCGGCAGCGCGGCCAGCACGTCGCGGTGCACGCGGTCGGCCACCTTCATCCCCTCGGCGACGGCCCGCTCGCCCGCCTCGGTGACGGCGATGATCCGTGCCCGGCGGTCCGTGCTCGACGGGCGGCGCTCCGCGAGCCCGGCCCTCTCCAGCTCGTCGACGGTCACCACCATCGTCGTCTTGTCCAGTTCGGAGATCTTGGCGAGCTGGATCTGGGTCCGCTCGGCCTCCTGTGCGTGAAACAGCACGCAGTATTCGCGCGGCGTGATGTCGATCTCGGCGAATGCCGCCGCCATCTGTGTCGCGAGCACATGACTGGCCTGGGAGAGCAGGAAGGACAGGTCGACGACGGTAAGCGACGGTGCGCTGGCGGTCATGTCTCGATTCTACGTCCGCTAGCAGATTATCCGCCGAACGAACCAAATCTGGAATCGGAGCCCCGTGCGTGCGGTTGAGGTGTTCGCGTCACGGGGACGTCAGCACATGGAGCGGGGATAGCCGAGATGCACGGTGAATTCAAGGTGTCAGGGGGCAAGCTCGTGGTCGTCGACTTCGACATCGAGGCCGGCCGGCTGCGGAACGCCCAGGTCAGCGGCGACTTCTTCCTCGAGCCGGACCACGCGCTGGAGCGCATCACGGCGGCCCTGGAGGGCCTGCCCGCACATCTGGAGGCACGGGACATCGCGGCCCGCATCGACGCCGGGCTGCCGGCCGGCACGATGATGCTCGGCTTCTCCGCCGAGGCCGTCGGCATCGCGGTACGCCGCGCGCTGACCCACGCCGCCGACTGGCGCGACTACGACTGGCGGCTCATTCACGAGGGGCCGCAGGACCCGGCGCTGCACATGGCCATCGACGAGGTGCTCACCGAAGAGGTCGCGGCCGGCCGCCGGCCCCCGACGCTGCGCGTGTGGGAGTGGGCGGCTCCCGCCGTGGTGATCGGCAGCTTCCAGTCGCTGCGCAACGAGGTCGACGCCGAGGCGGCCCGCAGGTACGGGGTCACGGTGGTCCGCCGGATCAGCGGCGGGGGCGCCATGTTCGTCGAGCCGGGCAACACGATCACGTACTCGCTGTACGCCCCGGCACCGCTCGTGCAGGGGATGAGCTTCGCGGACAGCTATGCGTTTCTGGACGACTGGGTGCTGGGCGCCCTCGGCGAGCTGGGCATCCGCGCCTGGTACCAGCCGCTCAACGACATCACCTCCGACCAGGGCAAGATCGCCGGAGCCGCGCAGAAGCGGCTGAGCGCGGGCGCCGTGCTGCATCACGTGACCATGTCCTACGACATCGACGCGGACAAGATGCTCCAGGTCCTGCGCATCGGCCGGGAGAAGCTGTCCGACAAGGGCATCAAGAGCGCGAAGAAGCGCGTGGACCCGCTGCGGCGCCAGACCGGCATGCCGCGGGCGGAGGTCATCGATCGTATGATCGGCCACTTCCGCGGCCGGTACGGGCTGACGGACGACCGGCTCACCGCCGCCGAAGTCCGCGCCGCCGAGAAGAGAGTGGCCGATAAGTTCGGCACCGGCGAATGGACCGCGAGGGTCCCCTGATCGGCTCGCGGGGGTTCCTTACCCTTCGCCTCGGCGCGTTCGGTTGGATGGGTTGTTGGGGCACCCGGCGCAGGGACGTCGAGGGCCGATGAGACGGAGGCAATGATGTCCGAGAGCGTACGGCTGGACCAGACCGACCAGTGGCAGGCGCTGCGACGGCACTACGAGGAGACGCGTGACCAGCACCTGCGGGACCTCTTCGCCGCCGACCCCGAGCGGGCGACCCGGTACGCGCTCGAGGCGGGCGACCTGTACGTCGACTACTCGCGTAACCGCGTCACCGACGAGACGTTGCGCCTGCTGCGTGAGCTGGCCGCCGCCCGTGGGGTGACGGAGCTGCGGGACGCCATGTTCGCCGGAGAGAAGATCAATTTCACCGAGAACCGCGCCGTGCTGCATGTCGCGCTGCGCGCCCCGCGTACGGCGACCATCGAGGTCGACGGGGAGAACGTCGTGCCCGCCGTGCACGAGGTGCTGGACCGGATGGGCCGGTTCGCCGGCCGGGTGAGGTCGGGTGAGTGGACCGGGTTCACGGGCCGGCCGATCCGCAATGTCGTCAACATCGGCATCGGCGGCTCCGACCTCGGCCCGAAGATGGCGTACGAGGCTCTGCGCCCGTACGCCGACCGGTCACGGGTGTTCCGGTTCGTCTCCAACGTGGACGGCGCCGACCTGCACGAGGCGGTACGCGACCTGGACCCGGCCGAGACGCTGTTCATCGTCGCCTCCAAGACCTTCACCACCGTCGAGACGATCACGAACGCCACCTCGGCGCGGCAGTGGCTGGTCTCGGCGCTCGGCGACGAGGCCGCCGTGGCCAAGCACTTCGTCGCTGTCTCCACCAACGCCGACCAGGTCGCCAAGTTCGGCATCGACACCGCGAACATGTTCGGGTTCTGGGACTGGGTGGGCGGCCGGTACTCCTTCGACTCGGCCATCGGACTGTCGCTCATGGTCGCCATCGGCCCGGAGCGGTTCCGCGAGATGCTGGACGGCTTCCACCTGATGGACGAGCACTTCCGTACGGCCCCGCCGGAGCGCAACCTGCCGATGCTGCTCGGCCTGCTGGGCATCTGGTACGACGACTTCTACGGCGCGCAGACCTACGCCGTGCTCCCCTACAGCCACTACCTGTCCCGGTTCACCGACTACCTCCAGCAACTCGACATGGAGTCGAACGGCAAGTCGGTCGACCGGGAGGGGAGGCCGGTGGACTGGCAGACCGGACCGATCGTGTGGGGCACGCCGGGGACGAACGGCCAGCACGCCTACTACCAGCTGCTTCACCAGGGCACCAAGCTGGTCCCGGCCGACCTGATCGGCTTCGCCCGCCCGATCGCCGAGCTCGGCGACCTGGCGGGCCAGCACGACCTGCTGATGGCCAACCTCTTCGCGCAGGGGCAGGCCCTGGCCTTCGGCAAGACCGCCGAGGAGGTCGCGGCCGAGGGCGTGCCGGCCGAACAGGTGCCGCACCGCACGTTCCGCGGCAACCGGCCGACCAACACCGTCCTGGCCACCGAGCTGACGCCGTCGGTGCTCGGCCAGCTCATCGCGCTGTACGAGCACAAGGTCTTCGTCCAGGGCGCGATCTGGGGGATCAACTCCTTCGACCAGTGGGGCGTCGAGCTCGGCAAGGTCCTGGCCAAGAAGCTCGAGCCGCGCCTGACCGGGGCGGCGGACACCGACGACCTGGACGGCTCGACCGCGAGCCTGGTGCGGCGCTACCGCGAGCTGCGAGGCCGCTAGGGCGTGTCTGACACGACCCAGGCACACCGCCGATGCCCGGCCTCCGTCGTGGAGACCAGGCATCGGTCGGTGATCAGGAGCCGGACGACTTGGGCGTCTTCTTGCGGGTGCGCACCGGGGTCGTGTCCTCCGAGGAGGGCTCGGGCTTCTTCTTGCCGGCGACGATCACGTCACGGGAGGTGTCGGTCACCATCTCGGCCGCGAGCCGCGGCCGAGACGACGACGGCGACGTCTCATCCGGGTCCGGCGTGGCCGGGAACTCACCCGCCGAGCCCGTACGCTCGGGCGCAGGCAGGGCGCGGCCCTTCGATGACTCCGGCGCGGCGCGCCAGGGTGGCACGTCGTCATCGCCCTCGTCCGGCCCGGGCCCGCCTCGCCCGAACAACCGGTGGTCCAGGGTGAGGCGCCCGGCCCCGCCGGCCGCGAAGACGAGTGAGGCCAGGCCGAGGACGAGGACCAGCTCGAAGCCGTTCCGCACGTTCCCGCCGTCCACGAGGAAGATTCCGTGCTTGGCGTGCACGAAGATCAGCGCGCCCGCCATGTCCAGGAAGAGCAGCGTCCCGGCGACGGGGAGGGCCAGGCCGAGGATCAGCGCCGCGCCGCCCAGCAACTCGACGAAGGTCGAGTAGACCGCGGCGGCCGTCGGAGCCGGCGCGCCCATCGCGTCCAGGTTCCGCCCGGTGGCGGTGACCCCCACCTGGATCTTCTGCCACCCGTGGGCCAGGAACACCATGCCGACACCACATCGGGCGAGCAGCGCGACGACGTCGTATATCGGCCGATTACGCATGACAATCCTTCCTGCGGACGTATCCGTCTCCACGGGATCATCCGCCCCTGAGCGAATCGGCGTCCACTTGTTCGGTACGCCGTTGCTTGATCGTGAAATTGCCGATGCCCGAGGTGACGGCAGGGCCGCGTGTGATGGCGGGACGGGGCGCCTCCGGCTGCCATGATGTCCGCCATGCGATCTGACGAGACGCCCGTTCCGGACTACGCGATCGAGGAGCAGCTGACCGCCGCCGGAGCCACGCGCGTCGCCGGCGTGGACGAGGTCGGCCGTGGCGCCTGGGCCGGGCCGGTCGTCGTCTGCGCTGCCGTCACCGACCTGAGCGTGCCGCCGGAGGGCCTCACCGACTCCAAGATGCTCACTCCCCGCCGCCGTACCGCGATGGCCGGGGCGCTCGAGGGCTGGCTCGTCGCGTACGCGTTCGGCGCGGCGGCCCCGGAGGAGATCGATGAGGTGGGGATGACCGAGGCGCTGCGCCGCTCGGCCGTACGCGCGCTCGAGGCCCTGCCCGAGCGGCCGGACGCGGTCATCCTCGACGGCAAGCACAACTTCCTCGGCGACCGCGTGTCCTCGGGCCGTCCGTGGCCGGTCCGGACCGAGATCAAGGCCGACCTGCGGTCGGTGTCGGTGGCGGCGGCGTCCGTGCTGGCCAAGGTGCACCGCGACACGCTCATGGCCGGGCTCGGGCACGAGGACTACGGCTTCGCCGCCAACGCCGGCTACCCGTCGCCCGTACACCAGGAGGCGCTGAAGCGGCTCGGGCCGACCCCGCACCACCGGCTGTCCTGGTCCTACCTCGACGACCTTCCACAGTGGCGGCATCTGCGCAGGCGCCGGCCCGAGATCGAGGGACAGCTGTCGCTCATCTGAGCCGAGATCACAGCCAGCCGTTGTGGCGGGCGGCGCGTACGGCCTCGATGCGGTTGCGCGAGCCGGTCTTCCCGATCGCCGCGGACAGGTAGTTGCGCACCGTGCTCTCGGACAGGTGCAGGCGCCGCGCGATGTCGGCGATGGTCGAGCCGTCCACGGCGGCGGCCAGAACGTCACGCTCGCGGCCGGTCAGCGGGTTGGGCCCGGCGCTCAGCGCGGCGGTGGCCAGCTCGGGATCGACGACGCGCTCGCCCGCGAGCACCCGGCGGATGGCGTGGGCCAGGTCCTCGACCGGGCCGTCCTTGACGAGGAAGCCGCTCGCGCCGGCCTCCATGGCGCGGCGCAGATATCCGGGCCGCCCGAACGTCGTCACGATCAGGATCTTGCAGGCGGGCAGCTCCGCGTGCAGGTCGGCGGCGGCGTCGAGCCCGCTGCGGCCGGGCATCTCGATGTCGAGGACGGCCACGTCCGGGCCGACCTCCAGCGCCGTCGGCACGATCTGGTCGCCGGCCGAGACCTGCCCGACCACCTCGAAGTCCTCCTCCAGGCCGAGCAGCAGCGCCAGCGCGCCGCGCATCATGCCCTGGTCCTCCGCGAGCAGCACCCTGATCAAGAAACCTCCCCCTTCACGGGAAGGGTAGTGAAGGGGAGCGTCACGGTCAGCAGGTAGCCGCAGGGTTCGGCCGGCCCCGCCTCGATCCGGCCGCCGGCGCCACCGATCCGCTCCGTGAGCCCCTGGAGTCCGTTGCCCTTGGCCGCGGACCCGCCGCGGCCGTCGTCCCGGATCGACAGGACGGCGGTGCCGTCACCGCCGTCGACCGAGATCTCGCAAATCGCGGCGCCGCTGTGCCGGATGACATTGGTGACGCCCTCGCGCACCGCCCAGCCGAGCAGTGCCCCGGCCTCTTCGGGAAGCGGGGTCCCGCGCTGCCGGACCACCGGTTCGATCCCGGAGTCCCGCAGCGCCGTACGTGCCCCGTCGATCTCGGCGGACAGGCCCTGGCCGCGGTAGCCGCTCACCGCGAGGCGTACCTGGCGCAGGGCGTCGCGGCCGATCGTCTCGATGTCGGCCGCCTGCTCGACGGCGAGCCGGCCGTCGCGGGGGATCAGCTTCCGCACGGCCTGTGCCTTGACCACCATGACCGACAGCGTGTGGCCGAGCAGGTCGTGCAGGTCACGGGCGAACCGGAGCCGTTCCTCCGAGACGGCCGTCCGCGCCAGTTCCTCGCGGGTCTCCCGCAGTTCCCTGATGGCGCTGAACAGCACGAGGATCGTCGCGACGATGAACCCGGAGATCAGGGTGCTGTACCAGACGGTGAAGGCGTCTCCGGCCGAGGCGCCGCGCAGCCACACGGTGATCCCCGCCGTCACCGACAGCGGGACGATCACGATCATCGGCCACGGGCGCCGCGCCCAGGGCACCACGACGCCGCACGCCATGGCGACCAGCGGGAACAGCATGTCCATGCCGTGCCCGAACCAGACGGCCAGCACGAACGCGTCCACGGTCAGCGCCACGAGCAGGCCGACCGCGAGCCGGTCGCCGCGCCCGCGGCGGAAGCCGAACCAGATCGCGGCGAGGAGCATCGCGATGAAGACGATCAGCAGCGGCGCGGACACCCAGACGGGCCGCGCCCGCCCGTGGGCCACCTCCGAGACCGCGCCCACCCCGACCAGCAGCCACGGGTAGATACCGAACGGCCCGGGCCCGTCCTCGACGTGGCCGGCGACCCCGGCCGCCGGCACCGCGCCGCGGCCCGCCGCCTGCCCTCCCGGAACGTCCTCGCCGCCCGCCACGCGCACACCTTATGGCGGCCAGGGACAGGCCGGGCACGGCCGTCGATCCACTCTTGAGCGGGACAAATGTCCTAGGGCGGTGCCGGACCTGGTAGACCGATCTTCGTGAACTGGATGCGAGAACACCTCGACCGCGTGGAGCGGCACAACGCGGACGCCCTCGAACGCGCCTGTGAGCTGATGCTGGGCCCCGTGACCAGCGGTGGCCTGATCTATGCCGGCGGGTCCGGGCACTCACTGGCCCTGGTCATCGAGGGATTCTTCCGCGCCGGCGGCCTGGCATGCGTGCACCCGCTGTACACCCCGGAGATCTCGCCGCTGCACGGCGCGTGGCCGGCCACGGAGACCGAACGGCGGTCCGGCGTGGCGGCCCCGGTCATGGAGGCGGCCGAGCCCCGTCCGGGCGACATCGTGGTGATCTTTTCCAACAGCGGCGCGAACCCGTACCCGGTCGAGCTCGCCACCACGGCCAGGTCCTACGGCCTGCCGGTGATCGCGTTCGTGTCGGGTCCGTCGATGGCGGCCGCGCCCGCGCGTGCGGCGGTCAAGCTCGGTGAGATCGCCGACCTGGTCATCGACACGCTGGTACCGCCTGGCGACGTCTCCTACCCCGAGGCCGCGCCGCGTACCGCCGCGCTGTCATCGCTGGCCTGTGTGTACCTGTGGAACCTGCTTCTCACCCGGATGGCCGACCGTGCGGACCTGCCTCTGTGGGTCAGCGCCAACGTGCCGGGCGGCGATGAGCGCAACACTGCGCTCCTGGAGCGGTACTCGGTGCGGATCCCCGCACTAAGACACTCCGTCGCGGGGTAAGGAAGTGCGTACCTGCCCGCCATAAGTGGAGGTGGCCCCATGGACCGGACGACCAAGACGCTGCTCTCCGAAGCGGGCCATACCTTTGCCGAGGATGCGGGGATCACGCTGAAGGACCAGCCGGCCGCTCTCTTCAAGCTGCTGGTCCTGGCGAACCTCCTCAGCACGCGCATCAACGCG
>DASQPY010000132.1:0-11746 GCA_035643735.1 Actinoallomurus sp.
ATCGGCGCGTCGCGCCGCACTTCGCCCTCTTTGGCCGATTTAGCCAGCCCTCCCCGGAGAAATCCGCGCACTCGCCGCTTCCGGGCGTGTCGTGGGGCGCGCTCAGGCGTTCGCTGGGCGGCGTCTCGGGCGTGTCTAGGCCCTTTGGGCGTGTCCGGCGGTTTTGGGCGCGTGAGGTGCCTGCTATGCGCCGGTGCGCGTGTTTCAGGCGACATTCGGCGATACGGATGCCCCGCCCGGCCTGGGCAGGGCATCCGTACCTTCAGCGTGAGTCGTCTCCAGTCCGAAGCGGCCGTCGATCCTCATCGGAACGATGGCCCCTCCAGGCCGGAGACGACCCGCGCGGAGTCCGTAGAACCCCCCTACACGGCCCCGTTAGGGAACGGGGTCGACACAACTTCAGTGGAAAGCTCCCCGACCGTCCGCTCGTGACGGTGGCTCCGCCACATCGCGGTCAACGTCACGCGACCGACCGCGGCTGACCCGCAGCCGACCGGTGCGCCCCCCTTGTTACGGCGGTCATCGGCGATCCTTCAGGCGCGCCGATCCCTGGTCGGGGTGGTTTCGAGTTACTCCGACCGCTGCTGCGGGATCCCCCCCAGCAGAGCGCGGACCTCGGCCTCGCGGTAGCGCCGATGTCCTCCCAGCGTCCGGATTGACGTCAACTTCCCAGCCTTCGCCCAGCGGGTGACGGTCTTGGGGTCGACGCGGAACATCGTCGCCACCTCTGCCGGCGTCAGCAGGGGCTCGGCCTCTGGCGTACGAGCTGACATTTGTGCGGCCTCTCCTCCGTGGACCGATGACAGCGATCCAGCGTTTGATCCTCGCGCGTGCCACTGATGTCTCTTATGGTCTGGATGAACCACTTTGACATCACAAGACGTAACCATGCCACCACTCAGCGCAACAGGCAAGTCCCTGATAGCAACTCTGCGATTTTTGGTGGCTGAGTCACGCTGCGTGATTCTAGCGACACGTATCGTCGCATCGCGCGCTGATTCAGGTAATTGGAGCTAGTTCGCCGATTCAAGAGCTCGTACGACGCGCCAGCGGGAGACCACGCGCTTGTGCATCGCGACCGCGAGTTCGGCCTGTCCGGTCTCCATACCCGTGATCGCCGCAGCCACCTCCGCCACGGACTCATCGGCGCGTAGCGCGGCGTCGTCGAGGATGTGCACAAGCCCGCCGTAGTCGAGCTCGACCAGCGAGTGCGGGTGGAACTCCTCGAGCCAGCGACCCACCGATTCGACCTCGTCGAGATCGAATCCGTCTTCGGCGTGGCGCCGTACGGCGGCCAGGGCTCGCGCCACGCGGCGCCGCGCCTGGGCCATCGGGGTGACATAGATCAGCGTGCGTACGGGTGTGGCGGTCGTCGGACCCCCGCCGGCGCTCTCGTCATGCCCGCCGAGCACCAGCCACCGCTCTTTGGCGATGAAAGGTACGAACCACGCAAGTGGGACCTGCCACGTGCTCGAGAGGATGTGCGGGCTGAGGGTGCTGGAGTGGTGCTTCCAACGGTCGAACGCGCCGTCGGCCTGCTCGGCGACACGCTGCGGCACGAACATCTCGGCCAGCTGCTCGGACATCCCCGCCCGGAACCGGTCGAAGGCCAGCCACGAACGCAGCCGGGTCTCCCACGGGCAGACGTAGGTCACGCCCTCCGCGCGGCGGACGTACGCGTCGCGACTCTCACGCAGGGGTGCCACGATCGGAGGCACCGCGATCAGGCGTCTCAGCGCGCGCATGTGCTCGACGTCCAGTGCTCCGACACGCCGCGGCCGCCGGTCCGATGCGGCATACGCTGCCCAAATGGACTTCTCCGGCTCGGCAAAGGCGTTCAGCGGTTCGTATACCCGAAGGTACGCGGCGTAAGGCAGCACGACCGCATCGTGACACGATCTCGCGGGGGAACGCTCGCCGTCACGCTCGCTGAGACGCTCCTGAGACCTCACGGCGCCGCTCGGTGCCAACGTCGCAGTCGACCACTGCGTGGCCGGCCGCCCGTGCGCCTACGCTGAGCCTGTTCGACTCATGCTCCCGGAGCTGGCCGTTTGTCGTGCGATCCACGGACATGTCGCCCTGCTGTCGGGTACCGGGTACAAAGCTCACGCCGCCATCGCGGCATCGGGCAAGTGTGCGCTCAGAGAGGAGCCACAACAGTGACGAAGGTCTTCGGCACCCCCCATGAACAAGTCGTGTTCTGCCATGACGAGGCCACCGGCCTCAAGGCGATCATCGCCATCTACTCGACCGCACTGGGTCCTGCGCTGGGCGGCACCCGCTTCTACCCGTACGAGTCCGAGGACGAGGCGCTCGACGACGTGCTCAACCTTTCCAAGGGCATGGCGTACAAGAACGCCCTCGCGGATCTCGATCTCGGAGGCGGCAAAGCGGTCATCATCGGCGATCCTCGCGCGATCAAGACCGAGGGGCTCCTCCGCGCGTACGGCCGGTTCGTACAGTCGTTGCACGGCCGCTACTTCACCGCCTGTGACGTGGGCACCTTCTCCGAGGACATGGACGTCATCGCGCGCGAGTGCGACTACGTCACGGGCCGTACGCTCGCGCACGGAGGCGCCGGCGACTCGTCGATCCTGACCGCCTTCGGCGTGTTCCAGGGCATGCGCGCCGCCGCGGAGCACACGTGGGGCGACCCGACACTGCGCGGCCGCCGCGTCGGTGTCGAGGGCGTCGGCAAGGTCGGCCGCCGGCTCGTCGAACACCTGGTCACCGACGGTGCCGAGGTGGTCATCACCGACGTGACCGAGGCCGCGACCGACCGCGTACGCGGCGAGCACCCCGAGGTCGAGGTGGTCGACGGGCATGACGCGCTGACCGGCGCCGAGCTCGACGTGTACGCCCCGTGCGCGATGGGCGGCGCCCTGGACGACACGACCGTCGAGGCGTTGCGGGCCAGGATCGTGTGCGGCGCCGCCAACAACCAGCTCGCCCACGCGGGCATCGAGAAGCAGCTCGCCGACCGGGGCGTGCTCTACGCCCCCGACTACGTGGTGAACTCCGGCGGCGTCATCCAGGTCGCCGACGAGATCGAGGGGTTCGACTTCGATCGCGCCCGGCAGAAGGCCACCGGGATCTTCGACACCACGCGCCGCATCTTCCGGATCGCCTCGGATGAGGGCGTCCCTCCCGCCGTCGCCGCGGACCGGCTCGCCGAACGCCGCATGTCCGAAATCGGCCGTCTGCGCGGCATCTTGGTCAATCCCTGACCCGTTCCTGTCCGGGATCTTCGTTGTGACGGGGATCCCGGACCAGTCCACTCGTGACGTGGGCTATCCTCGGCTGGAGCCGCCACCGCGCAGACGACGTACCGAGCCGGGCGCAAAACGGGTACGGTTGTAGCCGTAGCCGGCGCGTGGGGTCACGGCGCGCCCGGCTGTGGTTCGTAAGCGAGCGTAAGTGGGGCCAACGACGGGTCCCCGACCATCGAGGGGGTCGAGCCAATGGGGCGCGGCCGAGCCAAGGCCAAGCAGGTGAAGGTTGCTCGCCGGCTGAAGTACAACAGCGGCGGGACTGATCTTGACCGTCTGCGCGGCGAGCTGGGCGTCAACCAGAACTCGCAGGATGACCATGACCCCTACGACGACGACTCGTCGGCGTATGAGGACCTCGCAGACCGCTATGCGGACTACGCCGAGGACCACGACGAGAGCGACGGTAAGAGCACGGCGAAGTAGTCGTCTCGGTATTTGGGATCAGCCCACGTTCGTCACTGGGCCGATCTCAGGGGTCGTGCTTAGGGCATGACCGCAAAGCGTTCCCGCCGCCCCGGCGGGGACGCTTTGCGTATGCCGGTCAGCGTTCCTTACGAGCGCTGACCTTCTGCGGCGTTTTGCCGTAAAGGGCGTGGATGCCCTGAGTCGTGCCTTCTACGCCCATGCCCTGCGTCTCGCGCTTGCGGAGGCCGGTCGGATCTGTGTCCGGCTCGCGGCCGGCGCCCTCCTGGCTTCGTGTGAGCACCCACAGCGCGTGAGCGCTCGCAGCTGGGACTCTGTGGGAGCTGAGCGCAGGGCTCAGCCCTGGGGGCTGGACATGGGTCTGGGCGAGGGATCCTGGGCGCGATACTCAGCGCGAGGTTCAGGCGCGGGCGGGTTCAGGCGTGAGGCCGGAGCTCGGGTTCCACAGATGCGAACGCGGGCCTTGGGCGTGGGATCAGGCGCAGGGTTCAGACGCGGGGCCTGGGCGCCAGGGCCCGGGCTTGGGCCTCGGGTCCGGACATGGGGTTCAGGCGCGAGATTCAGACCCGGAACCCGGACGCAGGCACCGGGCGGAGAGCGACAGCGCGCGGTCCAGGTGGAGGGCCCAGGTACGGAGCCCAGCTCCGAGGTTCAGGCGCGGGGCCCGAGCTCGGGATTCAGTCACGGGTGTGGCGTGTGGTCCTGATGGGTCCAAAGCTCACGGTCGGGCGCGGACTAAGACCTTGCGCCCAGGCATGGGCTCGGACCTTGGTCCGGCTTCGGGATATGACCGGAGTGGGCTCAGGCTTGGGCCTCGACGGGAAGCGGGTTTGGGCTTTTGTCAGAAGTTCGGGCGCGGGACCCGGGCTCGGGATTTGGCCGAGGGCTGACGCTCCTGGGCGCAGCATTGACTAGCCCTGAGTCCTGAGGGGAAATCGGGAGCTGAGTCAACGAATTGGGACATGGGGTCGAAATCAGCCCTTGAGGGGAAAATCGTGATGCAGGCGTAGATCGAGCTTTGAGGCAAGAATTGCCAGGACAAGATCCGGGCTTTGAGCGAGAACCGGAGGGGCCGAGCCGACAGCCGGCAGGGCGAGGCTGAGAGGCCGAAACGGCAGCTAGCCCGAGGCGAGAACCTGGACCACGGGCGAGCCGAGGCGCCAGCTGAACCGGGGCGAGAACCGAGCCCAAGGACCAGCCGACACAACAGCCGAACCCAAGCGACAACCGGGGCCTAGGCGAGAAAACCGGGACGCCGAGGTGAGAGCTAGCCCGGGCTTTGAACTGGAACCGGGCTGGGACTGGTCGGAGATCAATCCCACCCCTGGGCTCACCCACCCCAGTCCCCTCGGGATGCGCAGCCACCGACGCCCCCACACTCCGTCCTCCCGGCTCCCGTACGCCGTCCGCCCGGCGCCCGGCATGTCCCGTTCCGCGCCCCGTCCTCCCGGCTCCCGGCATCCGTTCCCCGTCATCCCGTTCCGCGTCCCGGTCCCCACGTCGTCCCCGGCTCCCGGCTCCCGGCTCCCGGCTCCCGGCTCCCGGAAAGTTGACGCTTAAGATGCGCCAGAATGGCGCTAATTGGCGTAATTCGCGAGTTAAGTCGCAGCGAATTACCCCTCCCATCCACCGATTGTCTCGGGTTAGGCTTACTTCGAGTCGAAGTCTGTAAGGTCATGAGTCAGGGGGGCGCGCCGTGGGCGCTTGGCGGGGGTGGGTCGCGGCGCTGCTGCTGACCGCGCTCGCCTTCACCAGTGGACCCGACGCGCTCGACGTCGCGGCTCCCGCCGTCCAGACCACGGCCGTCGCGGGGGAGTTCGCCGAGAAGCTCGGTTCTCACGTACGTGACGACGCCATCGACATCCGGCACCAGATCGCCGATCGGGGCTCACCCGCCCATCTCCGGCTGCCCGCGCTTCCGCCATCGCCGCAGACCGCCGCGCCGGTGCCCGTCAAGGGGCTGGCTCAGGCGGCGCCGGTGACCGTCACGGCCGCCATCGCCGATGCCGGACGGCGGCCACACCTCGGCGCGTGCTCGCCCGAGGCGCTCCAGATCTTCCGCTGCTGAGCTCTCCGCAGGGAACCCGGTCGTTGACCGTCGCCTCCGTCATCGTAAAATGAGGCGAATTGTCACTTAACCGACCGGTGAATCTCTGTCCATGGCGGCGCGATGACGCGCCTCTCCGCATCTCTCAGTCAAGTCCTACGGATGCACAGAAAGGCTGCGCCATGCAGTCGCTGATCGACAATGCCCGCACGTTTCCCGCGCGGGCCACGGACCGGTCCACCGACCTCGGGCGCCTTTCCGCGGGGCAGCACCCGGAGGCACTGTTCATCGCGTGCTCTGACTCACGCGTCGTTCCCGCCCTGATCACCGGTGCGGGACCGGGCGAACTCTTCGAGCTGCGTACGGCGGGCAACATCGTGCCCGTCTTCGATCCCGAGCGGGCCTTCGGTGAGGCCGCCACCATCGAGTTCGCGGTGGAGGTGCTCCAGGTGAGCAACATCGTCGTGTGCGGCCACTCGCACTGCGGCGCGGTCACCGCGCTCGTCCGGCCCGACGACCCGGCCACTCCGGCGGCGGTCCGGCGCTGGCTGACCGACACCGAGCCGCACGACGCGACACGCGACGCCGTCGATCTTCACGACGGGAACGCTCTGACGTCCGCCGTGCAGCGGCACGTACTCGCGCAGATGGAACGGCTCCGCGGCCATCCCAGCGTCGCGGCGCGGCTCGATGATGGCCGGTTGCGCCTGCACGGATGGTTCTACGCCATTGACACCGGGGTGGTCAGCGCCCTGGAGCCACGCGAGGGAACGTTCCTGCCGCTGTAGCGAAGCCGCGACGTACCGGCCACGACGGCCGGCCCACACGAGAAACGACGCGCGACCCCGCGGCGGCCATCCGCCGCGGGCATCCATGGCCGCGGTCCCCGGCACCATGCCCGGGGGCCGGGCCGGTGATCTCAGGCTGTGATCTGACGCTCCGCCGAACTCCCCGCCTGCATCCCGCCGCCGTCAGTCCCATCCGCGAACCCAAGGTGAAAGATGGAACTCTTCTCGGCACGCGACACACTGTGGCGCGACGCCCTCGCTTCCGTTGTCGTCTTCCTGGTCGCCCTGCCGCTCTGCATCGGCGTGGCGGTGGCCTCGGGGGTGCCCCCGGAGCTCGGGCTGGTCACCGGGATCGTCGGCGGCCTGGTGGCCGGCGCCCTGCCCGGTAGCAGCCTCCAGGTCAGCGGTCCCGCCGCCGGCCTGACCGTGCTCGTGTACGAGGCCGTGCACGAGCACGGCCTGCGGATCCTCGGGATCGTCGTGCTCGCCACCGGTCTTCTCCAGATCGCCATGGGCGCGCTGCGGTTAGGCCGGTGGTTCCGCGCGATCTCCATCTCGGTGGTGCAGGGCATGCTCGCCGGTATCGGACTGGCGCTCGTGGCCGGTCAGGTGCACACGCTGTTCGACGGCCGGTCGCCCGGTGCCCCGCTGGCCAACCTGACCGGCCTGCCCGAGCTGCTCGCGGACTCGGCACGCGACCCCTCGGCGCTGGCCGCCGGCGGTATCGGGGCCGGGACCCTCGCTGTCCTGGTCTGCTGGCGCTTCGTACCGCGCCGGCTGCGTACGATCCCGGCGGCACTGGCCGCGGTGGCGCTCGCCACCCTGGCGACGGCAGTCCTCGACCTGCCCGTGCAGCGCATCCAGGTACACGGGCTGCTGGCGGCGTTGCAGCCGCCGTCGCTGTCCGATCTCGGCTACTTCGGCGACGTGGGCGTGCTCGGGACGGTGGTGGCGTTCGCGCTGATCGCCTCGGCCGAGAGCCTGTTCAGCGCCGCCGCGGTCGACCGGATGCACGACGGGCCGCGGACGAGATACGACCAGGAGCTGATGGCCCAGGGCACAGGCAACTCCGTCTGCGGCCTCCTCGGCGCGCTCCCGATGACCGCGGTGATCGTCCGTAGCGCGACCAACGTGCAGGCCGGCGCGCGTACCAAGCTCTCGCGGATCCTGCACGGCGGGTGGCTGCTGGCCTTCACGGTGGCGGCGCCGGCGGTGCTGGGGGTGATCCCGGTCACCGCGCTGGCCGCGGTCCTCGTCCACGCCGGCTGGAAGCTGCTGTCGCCGCGCGACGTGGGCCGGCTGTGGCGTACCGAACGGGGTGAGGCCATCGTCCTGCTCGGGACCAGCCTGGCGATCGTACTGACGAACCTCTTCGAGGGCGTCCTGATCGGGATCCTGCTGGCGATCGCGAAGACGGCCTGGGACGTCTCCGACATCCACGTGGACGTACGCGAGGGCGACGGGAGGGGGCCGATCGAGATCCGGCTCACCGGCAACGCGACCTTCCTGCGCCTGCCCCGGATGCTGGACACCCTGGAGGGGATACCTCACGGGCGTCCGGTCGAGCTCGACCTGTCCGGGCTGCGCCACCTGGACCACGCCTGCCGTACGGCGTTGATGGCCTGGTCCGCCCAGCACGGCGGCCGGGACGACACGTCGGTACGGGTCTCGGAGGGCGTCGGATCGTAGCTGAGAGGAGGGCCGGGCACCCGCCCGGCCCTCTTCCGCCTCAGTCGCCGATCGACACGACCGGCCTGCCTCCTCGCGGGCGTACACAGGCGAGTCGCGGCAGGTCTAGCGCGGTGTGCCGAGGGCGTGGTGGATGCCTGGTTCGGGAGGGCCGAGGAAGCGTGGGCCGGGCTTGGCCACCAGGTCGTAGGTCGCCTTGAGACCGGCGGGCAGCTCACGCAGATAGGAGATCGCCGTGGCGATCGGCGCGTACGGCCTGCTGTCGTCGCCGACGCCCCACGCGTCGACGCCGACCGAGCGGCACAGAGTGATGGCTCGCGGCAGGTGGAACCGCTGGGTGATGAGGATCGCACGGTCGACGCCGAAGATCTTCTTGGCCCGTACGCAGGAGTCCCAGGTGTCGAAGCCGGCATAGTCCAGCACGATGCGGCCGGACGGCACGCCGCGGCCGATCAGGTAGTCGCGCATGACCAGCGGCTCGTTGTAGTGCGAGCGGCTGTTGTCGCCGGTGACGAGGAGGACCTGGACCTTTCCCCGCCGATAGAGGTCCAGCCCCAGCTCCAGGCGTCCGACCAGCATCGGAGAGGGATGTCCCTCGGGCGCACCCGCTCCGAAGACGATGCCGACGTCCGTGGCCGGGACCTCTCCCGCGCTCGCCCGGTAGCGGGACGAACCGACGTACATCCATCCCAGCGGCAGCAGCAGGGCGTACACGCCGAGGCCGCACAGCACCGACAACGGGGCTCTGCGGCGCCACAACCCGCGCGCGAACGCTCTCACATCGATTAGGGACGTCCCCAGGCCGACGGGAGTTCCCTGGTCAGACGAGCCTGACCGTGCCGGAACCGGGCACGACCTCACCGATCGGCCAGCCCTCCACGCCGCGTTCGGCCAGCAGCCGCATCGCGGCGTCGGTGTGCGAGGCGCCCACGATCGCGGTCATCCCGACGCCCTGGTTGAAGGTCCTGTCCATCTCCGCGCTCGGCACCCGCCCGTACGACTCCAGCACCGAGAAGATCGGCGGCGGCGTCCAGGCGGCGCGCTCGACGACGGCGTCGCAGGAGGGCGGCAGGGACCGGGCGAGGTTCGCTGCGAGGCCCCCGCCGGTGATGTGCGCGAACGCGTGCACCTGGGACGCCCAGGCGAGGGCCAGGCAGTCCTTGGCGTAGATCCGGGTCGGGGTGAGCAGCTCTTCGCCCAGTGTGCGGCCCAGCTCGGGGACGATGGCGTCGAGCGACAGCTCCGTCTCCCGCAGCAGGTGGCGGACGAGGGAGTAGCCGTTGGAGTGGATGCCCGAGGACGCGAGGCCCACCACGATGTCGCCGGGCGAGACGCGCTCGGGGCCGAGCAGGCGGGACGCCTCCACGACGCCGGTGCCCGCTCCGGCGAGGTCGAACTCATCGGGTTCGAGCAGGCCGGGGTGCTCGGCGGTCTCACCGCCGACGAGCGCGCAGCCGGCCAGCGCACAGCCTTCGGCGATGCCGGAGACGATCGCGGCGATGCGCTCGGGCACGACCTTGCCGCAGGCGATGTAGTCGGTCATGAACAGCGGCTCGGCACCGCTGACCACGAGATCGTCGACGACCATGCCGACCAGGTCGTGGCCGATCGTGTCGTACACGCCCAGCCGGCGGGCGAGGTCGACCTTCGTGCCGACGCCGTCCGTGGAGGTGGCGAGCAGCGGGCGCTCGAAGCGCCGGATCGCGGAGATGTCGAACAAGCCGGCGAAGCCGCTCGAGTCGTGCACCACCTCGGGCCGGCGTGCCTTCGCCAGGTGCGCCTTCATGAGGTGGACAGCCCGGTCGCCGGCGGCGATGTCGACGCCCGCGGCCTCGTAGGACGTACTCACTTGCGAGCCTCTTCGAGCAGGTGCTTACCGCGGGCGTTCTCGGCCACGTCGATGGGGTACTCGCCGTCGAAGCAGGCCCGGCAGAGCCGTTCGCGCGGGATGCTCGTCGCGGCGATGAGCTCCTCGAGGGAGATGTAGCCGAGAGTGTCGGCGCCGAGCGAGGCCCGGATCTCCTCGACGGAGAGGTTTCCGGCGATCAGCTCGGCTCGGGTGGCGAAGTCGATGCCGTAGAAGCACGGCCAGGACACCGGTGGGCTGGAGATGCGGACGTGCACCTCCTTGGCACCCGCCTCGCGCAGCATCCGGACGATGGCCCGCTGGGTGTTGCCGCGCACGATCGAATCGTCGACCACGATCAGGCGCTTGCCCTCGATCGCCTCGCGCAGCGGGTTGAGCTTGAGCCGGATGCCGAGCTGGCGGATGGTCTGCGAGGGCTGGATGAACGTGCGGCCCACGTAGGAGTTCTTGACGAAGCCCTGGCCGTACGGGATCCCGGACGCCTCGGCGTATCCGATCGCTGCCGGGGTGCCGGACTCGGGCGTCGGGATGACCAGGTCGGCGTCGACCGGGTGTTCGCGGGCGAGACGGCGGCCGACGTCGACCCGGGTGGCCTGCACGCTGCGGCCGGCGATCGAGGTGTCGGGCCGTGCCACATAGACGTACTCGAACAGGCAGCCCTTGGGGTCGGGCTCGGCGAAGTGGGTGGAGCGCAGGCCGTCTTCGTCGATCGCGATCAGCTCGCCGGGCTCGACCTCGCGGACGAAGGTGGCGCCGACGATGTCGAGGGCGGCCGTCTCGGAGGCGACCACCCATCCGTGCTCGAGCCGGCCGAGCACCAGCGGGCGGATGCCCTGCGGGTCGCGCGCGGCGTAGAGCGTCTGCTCGTCCATGAAGGCCAGGGAGAAAGCGCCGCGTACGAGGGGAAGGACGTCCATCGCCGCCTTCTCGACCCCGCCCGGGCCGCTGCCCAGGAGTGCGGTGAGCACCTCGGTGTCGGTGGTGGCGCCGAGTTCGCCGGGGCGCAGGCGTGCGGCCAGCTCAGGGGTGTTGATGAGGTTGCCGTTGTGCCCGAGGGCCAGGCTGCCGTCGTCGGTGGACCGGAAGGTCGGCTGGGCGTTCTCCCAGACGCTGGACCCGGTCGTCGAGTAGCGGCAGTGCCCGATGGCGATGTGGCCACGGAGGGTGTTGAGCACCGGCTCCTCGAAGACCTGGGCGACCAGGCCCATGTCCTTGAACACGACGATGCGCGCCCCGTCGCTGACCGCGATCCCGGCCGATTCCTGGCCGCGGTGCTGCAGGGCGTAAAGCCCGAAATAGGTGAGTTTGCTGACCTCCTCGCCTGGAGCCCAGACGCCGAAGACACCACATGCGTCCTGCGGGCTGCGATCGAGGGGGTCGAGGTCGTGGGTCAGTCGTCCGTCTCCGTTCGACACGTTGACCAGTCTAGGTGGTGGCCTGGACCTGCTGGTTACGGACCGGCGCGCCGCGCCCCCCGTACCGCCCCGATCCCCCACCATGGAGAGCCGGAAGGAGCTTTCATGGCCTATCAACCGGCGGGCTACCCGCCCCAGCAGCGCCGCGGACTGGGCATCGCCGCCCTCGTCCTCGGGATCGTGGCGATCATCACGCTACTGCTGTGCGGTTTCGGCGCCGTCGTCGCGATCGTCGGCATCGTCAT
>DASQPY010000133.1:0-2043 GCA_035643735.1 Actinoallomurus sp.
CGGGTCACCAGCTTGCCCAGCTCCCAGAGGACCAGCAGCACGAGCGCGGGCAGCAGCGCCCAGCCGAACTGCCCCAGGGTGATCGGGGTGGTGTCGAGCAGCCGGTTGAGGACGTCCATCTGGGTCACCAGGACGGCGAGGACGAACTCCCCCGCCACCGCCCAGTTCATCTGCTTGCTGTTGAAGGTGTCCGTCGTCAGTACCGTCCCGGTCTCGCTGCGGCACTCCAGCGCGGCCACGATCAGGCAGAGCGCGAAGGACGTGAACGCGACCGAGCGGGCGACCTCGAGACCGCCGAACCGGGACGTCCCCAGGCCGATGAGCAGCAGCAGCGCGATGGTGATCGCCAGCCCGGCCAGGCCGACCGTGACGATCAGCTTCCTGGTCAGCACCGACTCGCCACGCGGCCGCGGCCGCAGCGACATGAGCCCCGGGGTCTCCCGGTCGAAGCCGAGCGCGAACCCGAACGCGGCGTTGACGAAGAAGTGGATCCACAGCACCTGGGCCGGCGTGAACGGCTCACCCGCGGCGATGTTGAACACGCTCGCGCCGAGGAACGTCAGCACGAAGACGACCAGGAGGATCAGGACGAACCGGATGTACTTCGTCAAGTTGTCGTAGATCTTCCGGCCCTGCTCGACCGCGAAGACGATGGTGGCGAAGTTGTCGTCGGAGAGCACCATCCGGCCCGCGTTCTTCGCGACGTCCGTGCCGGACCCCATGGCGATGCCGATGTCGGCGGCCTTGATGGCCGGGGCGTCGTTGACGCCGTCTCCCGTCATCGCGACGACGTCGCCCTTCTTCTTCAGCGTGTCGGCGAGCAGCACCTTGTGCTCGGGCGCGACCCGCCCCACGACCCCGATCCGGTCGATCACCGCCAGCCGCTCGGACTCCGGCAGGGCGGCGAAGTCCGCCCCCAGAATCGCCTCGCCCGGGATGCCGACCTGCTCGGCGATGGCCGCGCCGGTGCCCACGTCGTCGCCGGTGACCATGCGGACCCGGATGTGCGCCGCCTGGGCGCTCGCCACGGCCGCCTTCGACTCGTCCCGCGGCGGGTCGACCATCCCGACCAGGCTGGTCAGCTGTAGTTCGACCACGTAGGCCAACAGGTCGCCGTCCGGGTCGAAGCCGTCAGGATCGAGGTCGCGGACCGCGGCGGCCATCACCCGCTGGCCCTTGCCGCTGAGCTGCTCGATCCCCACCTGCGCACGCCGGCTCAGCTCGGCGTCCCACGGGACGCTTCGGTCGACCGCCAGCGCCGTCGTCGCCCGGGAGATGACCGCCGGCGCCGCGCCCTTGACGAAGCACCGCACGACCGGCCGCCCCGCACTGTCCATTGTGGAGTTGAACGTCGCCATCAGCTTGTACGTCGGGTCGAATGGCAGGGTGGCCAGCCGGGGCAGTCGGTCGCGGGTGGCGTCGATGTCCAGCCCGGCCTTGTACCCGAGCACGAGCAGCGCGCCCTCCGTAGGGTCGCCCACCACGTGGCCATCGACCAGCTCGGCGTCGCTGGCCACCACGAACGGCAGGATCGCGTCCTCGATGGAGGGAGAGCTGCCGGCGGCGTGGTGGACCTTGCCCTCGAGCCCATAGCCCGTGCCGGAGATGGTGTAGCGATCGGTCGGGGTGGCCACCTCGACTGCGGTCATCTGGTTCAGCGTCAGCGTCCCGGTCTTGTCCGAGTTGATCGCCGAGGTGAAGCCCAGGGTCTCGACTGACGGGAGGTCCTTGACGATCGCGTTGCGCTTGGCCAGGTCGATCCCGCCCAGCGACAGGATCGTCTGGGTCACCGTCGGCAGCGCCTCCGGGATGGCGGCGATCGCCAGCGAGACCGCGGCGACGAACAGCGAGTCCCAGGCCTGGCCGCGGCTGCGGCCGAGGATGAACATCACGATCATCGTCAGTCCCGCCGCGGCGGCGATCCACAGTGTGAGCCGGTTGAGCTGCCGGGTCAGCGGCGACTCCTCGCGAATGGTCGTCGACAGCATCCCGGAGATCTTGCCCAGCTCGGTGCCGGCGCCGGTATCGGTGACGATGACCGTC
>DASQPY010000134.1:0-2905 GCA_035643735.1 Actinoallomurus sp.
AGGGTCAGGGACCCTGGCCCGCTTGACGCGCACGGGACGCGTGCGCGTCAAGCGGAGAGAGCCTCAGCAGGCCGTGTCGGGGTCGTAGGTGCCGGGCAGGCTCTGGACCAGCCAGGGCTTCCCGCCGGCGAACCAGTACGACGCGGCGTTGGCCGGGTCACAGTAGGCCGCGGCCGTGTCGTGCCAGCCGGCGATCCAGATGGGCAGACCGCCCAGGTCGAGGCCGCCTGCGATGTTGCCCCACTGGAGCTGCGTGGAGTAGGCGCCGACGTTCTGGTGCAGGGCCTTCAGCCGCGCGACGGCCGCCGCGGTGAAATGAGCGGCGTCGGCGTGGCCCCGGCGAGCTGTGACCAGGAATGGGCCGGCCGCGGCCGGCCGCGCGCGGAGCGCGGCCGGCCGACGGGGGGACGCGGCTCAGTCGCCGGAGCCGAACGCCGCGTCGAAGGCGGTGGACGGTGGCTCGATGGCGGCCAGGCCACGGACGTACGCGAGGGCGTCCGGCGCGCCGGTCAGGCGGTCCATGCCCGCGTCCTCCCACTCGATCGAGATCGGGCCGTCGTACCCGATCGCGTTGAGCGCGCGGAAGCAGTCCTCCCACGGCACGTCGCCGTGGCCCGTCGAGATGAAGTCCCAGCCGCGCCGCAGGTCGGCCCAGGGCAGATGGGAGGAGAGCCGTCCGCGGCGGCCGTCGCCGGTGCGGACCTTCGCGTCCTTGCAGTCGACGTGGCGGATGCGGTCGGCGAAGTCGAGCAGGAAGCCGACCGGGTCCAGGTCCTGCCAGACGAAGTGGCTCGGGTCCCAGTTCAGGCCGAACGCCGGGCGGTAGCCGATCGCCTCCAGGGTCCGTACGGTCGTCCAGTAGTCGTAGGCGATCTCGCTGGGATGCACCTCGTGCGCGAAGCCGACGCCCACCTCGTCGAAGACGTCGAGGATGGGGTTCCAGCGGTCGGCGAACTCGCGGTACCCCGCCTCGATCATCGACTCGGGCACCGGCGGGAACATCGCGACCGTGTGCCAGATGGGTGAGCCGGTGAACCCGACGACGGTGGGGACGCCGAGCCGGGCGGCGGCCCGCGCGGTGTCCTTCATCTCCTCGGCGGCGCGTCCCCGTACGCCCTCGGCGGCACCGTCGCCCCAGATGCGGGACGGCAGGATGCCCTGATGGCGTTCGTCGATGATGCTGTCGCAGACGGCCTGGCCGACCAGGTGGTTGGAGATCGCCCAGACCTTCAGGCCGTGCTTTTCCAGGATGTCGAGCCGGCCCCGCACGTACGCGTCGTCGGCGAGCGCCCGGTCGACCTCGAAGTGGTCGCCCCAGCAGGCGATCTCCAGGCCGTCGTAGCCCCATCCGGAGGCGAGCCGGCACACCTCCTCGAACGGGAGGTCGGCCCACTGGCCGGTGAAGAGCGTGATCGGTCGCGGCATGGTTCCTCCAGTGACGGTTGCGAGATCAAGCCTCGACGTCGGTCCAGACGCCGCGGTCGGACGCGCTGCGCATGACCGCGGCAAGCACGCGCTGGACCTGCAGGCCGTCCGCGAACGACGGAGACGGGTCGGTGCCGGAGGCGATCGCCTCCAGGAAGTCCTTCACCTCGTGGGTGAAGGTGTGGTCGTACCCGAGCAGGTGACCGGGTGGCCACCAGGCGCCGGCGTACGGGTGCTCCGGCTCGGTGACGAGGATCCGGCGGAACCCGGCGGTCCGCGCGTCCTCGGTGTTGTCGTAGAAGGACAGCTCGTTCATCGCCTCGAAGTCGAAGGCCAGGCTGCCCGCCGACCCGTTGATCTCCAGCCGCATGGCGTTCTTGCGGCCGGTGGCGAAGCGCGTCGCCTCGAACGAGGCGAGGGCGCCGCCCGACATGCGGCCGATGAACAGCGCCGCGTCGTCGACCGTCACCGTGCCCTGGCCGAGGTCTCCGGACGCGGCCGCGCCCAGGCCGGCCGACACGCCGGCGAGGGGGCGTTTGCGGACGAAGGTCTCCATCAGCGCGTTGACGCCGGTCAACCGGTCGCCGGCGACGAACTGGGCGGCGTCGATGATGTGCGCTCCGATGTCGCCGAGCGCCCCCGATCCGGCCTTGTTCACGTCCAGCCGCCAGACCAGCGGGAACTCCGGATCGACGATCCAGTCCTGCAGGTACTGCGCGCGTACGTGCCGGATCGTGCCGAGCCGGCCCTCGGCGACCATGTCGCGGGCCAGGGCCAGCGCGGGAACGCGCCGGTAGTTGAAGGCCACCATCGCGCGCACGCCGTTCGCCCGCGCCCGCTCGGCCGCCTGCGCCATCTCGACGGCCTGGGCGACCGTGTTGGCGAGCGGCTTCTCACACAGCACGTGCTTGCCGGCCTCGAGCGCCGCGACCGCGATCTCGGCATGGGTGTCGCCCGGTGAGCAGATGTCGATGATGTCCACGTCGTCCCGGCGGATCAGCTCCCGCCAGTCGGTCTCGGCCGCCCCCCAGCCCAGCCGTTCGGCGGCCTCCGTCGCCTGGTCGCGTGACCGCCCTGCCAGGGCCACCATCACGGGTGCGGCGGGGAGGTCGAAGAAGGCGCCGGCGTTCCGCCAGGCATGCGAGTGCGCCCGTCCCATGAAGGCGTAACCGACCATGCCGACCCCGAGTGCCGGTCTGCTTGCGTGCGTCATTGCCGTCCTTTCCCCGATGCCGAACCTCTCTCCCGCCGATGTCGCGGGCCCGCCGCGACGGGCGGCGGGCCGGACATTCCTCTCACCAGACACCTACGGCGTGGAGGCTCCGTCCTTCGGGGCGGGGAGGCAACGCGGGACGGTGGGTCATGTTGGTCTCCGGGTTCTGTCGGTGATGCTCGGTACGTTGATTTGCGTGTCCCGCTACCGTCTTCTGCCTTCGCCTGCCCAGGAGCAGGGGCTGGCGATGCATTGCGGACATGCCCG
>DASQPY010000135.1:0-9082 GCA_035643735.1 Actinoallomurus sp.
GATGGCATCTGGACCGCACTCGGACTTCACGGCGAGGTCGATGACGCCGGGCGGCTCGCGCTGATCACCTTCTCGGGTGGCCTCGCGACCGCCGTACTCGTCTTCGGCGCCATGCTGGTCATTCGACCGGGTCGCGGCCCCGCGTACGTGTGTCGCTGAGCAGGGACCGGCCCAGCAGGGCGATGACGGCGATCGGCGGTAGCCACCACGCCGCGACTTCGGCGACGGCCAGCAGCGCCGTGACGGCGACGGCCAGCACGACGCCCAGCGCGATGGTCCAGTCGTCACCGATCAGGAAGTCGGACCAGAAGCGCAGGAAGCGCATGAGAGCTCTCACGAGGTCACCTCGGCGGGCTTCGGCTCCGGATCGGGCGCGGCGCGAGGCGGCCGTCTCCGTAGCAGCGTGACGAACAGCAGCGACACCAGGAGAAAGCCCGGGATCAGCACGAGCAGGGCACGGTCCGCGCCGGGCCAGTCCGCTCCGGCGCCCTCGCCCGCCCAGAACGTGCCGAAGGAGGTCAGCAGGATTCCGACCGCGAACTTCATCGTGTTCTCCGGCACCCGCGCCAGCGGCTCCCTCAGGAGAACGCCCACCACGGCGACCAGGATGATCGCCAGTGCCGCACCGAGGCAGGCGAGTGCGACGTGCCCCTGGTTGGCGCCGAAGGTCACGACGATGAACGCCACCTCCAGGCCCTCGAGGAGGACGGCCTTGAACGCGAGGGTGAAGGCGTACCAGTCGGTGACGAACGCCCGCCCGCTCCGCCCCGCGGTCCGCGCGGCGGACACCTGCCGTTCGTAGATGGCGGTCTCGTCGTGCAGCGGCTTGTGCCCCGACGCCCGGAGAATCGCCTTCCGCAGCCACTGCAGGCCGAAGACCAGCAGGAGCGTCCCGATGACCAGGCGCAGTGCGTCGATCGGAATCCGGCCGATCGCCGGACCGAAGATCACCACGATCCCGGCGAGGACGGCCAGCGCGGAGCCGACACCGGCCAGAGCCGACGGCCAGCCGCGGACCAGGCCGGTGGCGAGCACGACCGTGAGCGCCTCGACCGCCTCCACGGCACACGCGAGGAAGACCGCGAGGACCAGCAGCGTCGCGCTCATGGCACCGCCTCCAGGCATTACTAACTCGGTCGTACTACCGTGATAGTAGTATCGCGGACCTCACGCCAGAATCTGCACCGGGTCCTCCAGCAGGGAGACGAAGACCTTCATCCACTCGGCGGCGATCGCGCCGTCGATCGGGCGGTGGTCCACCGAGAGCGTCACGCGCATGACGGAGCCCACCTTCAGGGCGCCCTTCCTGACGATCGGCTCCTCGCGTACGGCTCCCACGGCGAGGATCGCCGACTGCGGGGGGTTGATGATCGCCGCGAACTCCTCCGTGCCGAACATGCCGAGGTTCGTCACGCTGAAGCTGCCGCCCTCCAGCTCCTCCTGCCGGAGGCGGCCGGCCCTGGCGCGCTCGACGAAGTCCTTCACCGTCGTGGCCACCGAGGAGATGGTCAGCCGTTCGGCGGATCGTAGCACCGGGGTCACGAGACCGCGTTCGGTCGCGATCGCCACCGAGACGTCGACCGAGGAGAACGAACGGACCGCGTCCGGCGTCCAGATCACGTTCATCGCCGGGACCAGCGTGTGGGCGCGCGCGGCGGCCTTGAGCACCAGGTCGTTGACGGAGACCCGTACGGGGCCCTCGTTCAGCCGGCGCCGCAGCTTCAGCAGCCTGCCGACGTTCGCGGTGCCCCGCAGATAGAAGTGCGGCGTCGTCCGCTTGCTCTCGGTGAGCCGCGACGCGACGGCGGTGCGGATGCGGGAGTGCGGCACGTCGGTGAAGGCGGCCGTGTCGGCCGGAGGAGCGCTCACCGGCTTGGTCGCCTCGTCCGTACGACGGGGTGCCTCGGCGGCCTCCGGCGAGGTGGACCGGTTCCTGATCGCCGCTTCGACGTCCCGCCGGATGATCCGGCCGTTCGGACCGGTCCCCGAGATCGTCTCGAAGGGCAGCTCCGCCTCCTTGGCCAGCCGGCGGGCCAGCGGACTGGAGAAGACGCGCCCTTCCGCACCGTTGCTCGAGGCGGCCGGAGCCTCGGCGACGGCCTCACGCGGCTCCGCCACGTCCGAAACCGCCGCGGCCCCGGTCAGACCGAGCCCGGCGAGCACCGCGTCGAGGTCCTCCGGCTTCTCCCCGGGCGCGCCGATCAGCGCGATGGGGTCGCCGACCTGGACCTCGGCGCCCTCGGCGACAAGGGTCTTCAGGATGACGCCGTCCGTCTCGGCCTCGACGTCCACCACGGCCTTCTCGGTCTCGACGGTGGCGATCACGTCGGCCGCGGCGTACGCGGTGTGCTCCGGGACCGGCCAGCTCTGCAGGACCGCTTCGACCGCGTTCGCCGCCACTTCCGGCATGCGCAGGATGCTCGCCATGTCAGTACCTGCCCATTTCGTCCAGCTTGGCGGAGGCCTCCTCGGCGCGGGCGATGGCCGCGCGTTCGAGGACCTTGCTGATGCTCGGTGACGCCTCGCCACCGGTCAGGCGCTGCACCGGCTGGTCGAGCCAGTCGAAGAAGCGGCGCTGGATCTCGTCGCTCAGCCAGCCGCCGTACGACGTGCCCAGCGCGCCCTGCTCGGCGATGAGCACGTTGTTCGTCTTCTTGATGCTGGTCCCGATGGTGTCCCAGTCGATGCTCGCTCGATCCAGCCAGCGCAGGTCGATGACCTCCGCGTCGACCGTGCCGAGCGACTCGACCGCCTCCAGGACATAGCCGGTCATGGCCAGGTAGGACAGGACGGTCAGCTGGGACCCGGTCCGGCGGACGGCGGCCTTGCCCACGGGGACGCAGTAGTCGAGGTCCTCCACCGGCCCCTCACCCGTCGAGGCGTACAGGTCGACGTGCTCCAGGACGACGACCGGGTCCTCGCACCGCAGCGCGCTGTTCATCAGCCCCACGTAGTCGAACGGGGTGGACGGGGCGACGATGCGCCAGCCCGCCGAGGTCGCGAAGATCCCGGCGGGGTCCATCGAGTGCTGCGAGCCGTACCCGGTCCCCATGGCGACCTTGCTGCGGAGCACGAACGGCACGGCGCCGTCACCGCCGTACATGTGCCGGGCCTTGGCGATCTGGTTGAACAGCTGGTCGGCCGCGACCCACATGAAGTCGGCGTACATCAGCTCGACCACGGGCTTGTACCGCCCGTCGAGCGCGATCCCGCCGCCCAGGCCGGTGAAGGCGTTCTCGCTGATCGGCGTCCCGAGGACGCGGTCGGGGTGGGCCGCCTTGAGCCCCTTGGTAGCGCCGTTGGTGCCGCCCGCCAGCCGGTGCACGTCCTCGCCCATCACGACGACGGTGTCGTCGGTCTCCATCCGGCGGGCCATCACGCCGGAGACGGCGTCGATGAACTTCTGCTCGGCGAGCGTGCCCGTGAACGTGTCGCGGTCGGCGAAGCGGGCGCCGCTGAACTCCCCGAGGTCGCCGCGGACCCCCACGTCCACCCAGGAGGGGTCGGGCCACTCGTCCGGCTTGATCCGCCGCTGGCCGGGCTTGCCGCCGGGCAGCGGCTCCAGCAGCACGTCGCCTATCTCGGCCAGCAGTCTCGTGGCGCGTTCGGTCGTCGCGCCGATCTCCTCCTCGTCGAGGATGCCGCGGCGTACCAGGTGACCGGAGAGCTGCTTGATCGGATCACGGTCGCGCCACGCCTTCTCCTCTTCCTTGGTGCGGTAGCCGAAGGCGCTGCCGGGGAAGGGGCCGTTCTGGTGGAAGTAGCGGTAGACGTCCGCCTCGATCACGGCCGGGCCGTTGCCGGCGCGCATGTGCGCGAGGGCCTCGTTCATGGCGAGGTGGACCGCCAGCGGGTTCATCCCGTCGACCTTCCAGCTCGCGATCCCGAAACCCGGTCCGCGCCCCGAGAGCCGGGGCTCTCCGGTGGCCTCGGTGACGATGGTCGACACGGCGTACAGGTTGTTCTCGATGAAGAAGCACAGCGGCAGGTCCCACGCGGACGCCAGGTTCATCGTCTCCAGCGTCGAGCCGATGTTGGTCGCGCCGTCGCCGAAGTAGGTCACCGCGACCGCGTCGGTGCCGGACTGCCGGTGCGCCCACGCGGAGCCGGCCGCGAGCGGCACCCCGCCGCCGACGATGGCGTTCGTGCCGATGGCGCCGGCCTCCTTCCACTGCAGGTGCATCGACCCGCCGCGGCCGTGGCTGAAGCCGCGGTCCAGGCCGCAGATCTCGGCCAGGCTCTTGAGCAGCACCGCGCGTACGTCGGAGGAGAACTCCCGGCGGGGATCGATCCCCTTGGGCTCGATGTGCGCGAGCACCTTGGCGAGGAACTGGTGGTGGCCGCGGTGTGACCCGTTCACCGTGTCCCTGCTCGTCAGGGGGAGGACCGAGCCGACGGCACCGCCCTCCTGTCCGATGCTCGAGTGGGCCGGCCCGTGCACCAGCGCCGCCCGCGCGAGGTCGAGGACGTACTCCTCGAAGGTCCGGATAAGGACGAGCTGGCTGAGCATGCTCGTGAGCAGCGCCGGGTCGGCCGCGTCCCAGTCGGTGTCGGTGGCGACGACCTCGACCCAGGGGGCCGCGGGGTCGAGCCGATTGTGCTCAGGCAATTGCACACGCTCCTCAGGCGATCGATCGCAGCATCCACACCATATTGGATCCAAAGATCCATGGGTAGACCGATATGCGGCGGAGGGAGCCCGGATGTACGATGCATTGGATCCAATGATGCTAGTGAGCTGAAGAGGATGCGAATGAGCGGGCTTCCCGGACTGACTCGTGTGGACCACATCGGCATCACCGTGCCCGACCTGGAGGAGGCCAGGGATTTCCTGGTCGACGTCCTGGGTTGTGAGTACATGTACACGCTGGGCCCGTTCCGGCACGACGACAGCGACTGGATGTCCGAGCACCTCGGCGTCGACCCGCGCGCGGTGATGCGCGAGCTCCACTTCTTCCGGTGCGGCGGGCAGGCCATCTTCGAGGTCTTCCAGTACTCCGCCCCGGACCAGAAGACCGTGATGCCGAAGAACAGCGACATCGGCGGTCACCACGTCGCGCTGTACGTCGAGGACATGGACGCCGCGGTCGCCTACCTGAAGAGCCGGGACGTCACGGTCATGGGGGACCCGACGGCGAGCAGCGGGCCGAGCGAGGGGCAGCGCTGGGTGTACTTCCTCGCCCCGTGGGGCATGCAGTTCGAACTCGTGTCCTACCCGCATGGCAAGGCCTTCGACCGGCAGACCCCGATCCGGTAGAGATTGATCTATGCCAGGACAGACGAAGCAGACGGTGAACGGCGACCAGGGGGGCGCCGTGAGCCAGCGCGTGGCAGGCTACCTGCGCGAGGCGATCCTCAGCGGCGAGATCATGCCGGGGGAGCGGATCCGCCAGGAGGACGTGGCCGCGCGCTTCGGCACCAGCCGGCTGCCGGTACGCGAGGCCCTGCGCATACTCGAGGCCGAGGGACTCACCGAACACCACATGCACAAGGGCGCCCGGGTGCCCCGGCTGGACCGGCACGAGGTCGACGTGATCTACCAGATGCGCGAGCGGCTCGAGCCGCTCGCGCTGGCCGAGAGCCTGCCGCACCTGAGCGAGGACGACCTCCGCCGGCTGGAGGAGATCCAGGCCCGGATCGAGGACGACGCGGACATCGCCGAGTTCCTCGCGCTCGACCGGGAGTTCCACCTGCTGACCTACGCCGGATGCCCCATCGACCAGCTGTCCTCGATGGTCGTCCGGATGTGGAACACCACCCAGCACTATCGCCGTACGTTCATGAACCTCAGCGGGCCGGCCCGGCGATGGGTGGCCAACGCCGAGCACCGGCTGATCCTCGACGCCGTCGAGCGGCGCGACGCCGTCGACGCCGAGCGCTACCTCAGCGGACACATCCGGCGGACCCGCATCGAGCTCTCCCGGCATCCCGAGGCGTTCGAAGGGCAGGGAGTATGAAGCAGACGTTCGAACTGATCGTCAACGGGAGCCGTGTCCGGGTCGAGACACACCCGGACACCTCGCTGCTCCACGTCCTGCGCGAGGAACTCGACCTCAAGGGCGCGCGGTTCGGCTGCGGGATCGGCCTGTGCGGCGCCTGCTTCGTCCGGCTGGACGGGCAGGTCGTGGCCTCCTGCGACACGCCCATCTGGTCCGCCGAGGACAAGGTCGTGGTGACCGTCGAAGGGCTGGCGCCCGGGGACGAGCTGCATCCGGTGCAGCGCGCGTTCCTCGACGAGCAGGCGGCGCAGTGCGGCTACTGCATCTCCGGGATCATGGTCAGCGCGGCCACCCTCCTCGAACAGAACCCCGATCCCGACGAGCAGGCCGTCATCGAGGCGCTGGACCGGAACCTGTGCCGGTGCGGCGTCCAGCGTCGTGCGGTACGCGCCGTCCTGGCGGCCGGCTCCGCGGAGGTGACCGAATGACCGCCGAACAGCAGACCTACCGCCTTCCCGACGACCTGGCCGCGAATCCCGTCCTCTCCCGCTGGGTGACCGTCCACGCCGACGGCACCATCGACGTACGGGTCGGCAAGGTGGAGCTCGGTCAGGGGATCCTCACCGCGCTGTCCCAGCTCGCCGCCGACGAGCTCGGTATCGACCTGGACCGGCTCCGTATGGTGCCGGCCAACACCAGGTACGGCCCGGACGAGGGCCTGACCGCCGGGAGCCTGTCGCTGACGCGCGCCGGTCCCTCCGTACGCGCCGCGTGCGCCCAGGTACGGGCCAGGTTCGTGGCCGAGGCGGCGCGACGCTGGGGTGTCGGGGCCGAGGAGCTCACGGTACGGCGGGGGAGCATCCGCGCCGGCGACCGGGTCACCTCCTACGGTGAGCTGGCCGGCGCCGTCGACCTCGACGTGCCCGCCGATCCCCGGGTGCCACCGGCCTCCGGTGACGGGCCGGTGTTCGTCGGCACGAACTCCCCCCGGCTGGACCTGCCCGACAAGATCGCCGGCCGGCCGCGGTTCATCCACGATCTCCGCCTGCCCGGACAGCTGTTCGGCAGGGTGCTCCGGCCGCCGTCCCCGGGCGCGACCCTGCGCGGCCTCGACGCCTCCCGGCTGGAGGACCTGGACGTCGACGTCGTGCGGGACGGCTCGTTCGCCGGCGTGGTCGGGCCGGACGAGGCGGAGGTGATGCGCGCCGTCGCCACGCTGGGGGACACCACGGTGTGGGACGAGCACGACGGGCTGCCCGACGAGGACGACCTGCCCGCCTTCCTGCGTACCGGCCCGCACGAGGACATCGAGGTGGTCGCAGGCGGGCCGGCGCCCGCCGGGCCGAGCCTGCGCGCGACCTACAACCGCCCGTTCATCGCCCACGCGTCGATGGCGCCCAGCTGCGGTGTCGCTCGCTGGAACGAGGACGGGACCCTGTCCGTCTGGAGTCACAGCCAGGGCATACACAATCTGAGAGCGGCCATCGCCCTCCTCCTGGAGATGGACGAGGACCGGATCGAGATCGAGCACGCCGAGAGCGCCGGCTGCTACGGGCACAACGCCGCCGACGACGCGGCGTTCGACGCCGTCCTGCTCGCCCGCAGTGTTCCCGGCCACCCCGTGCATGTGCAGTGGAGCCGGCCGGACGAGCTCGCCTGGTCACCGTTCGGGTCGGCCATGTCCGTTGACGTGGCGGCGACGGTCGACGAGTCCGGCGCCGTACGGTCCTGGGAGTACGACGTGTGGAGCCAGGGGCACACGAGCCGTCCGGGTTACGCCGGCGTGCCCGGCCTTCTCGCTGGCGCCTACCTCGATCGGCCGTGGCGCTACCCCGCGCCCGCCGACCCTCCGCTGGCGGCGGGGGCCGGCTCCGTACGGAACGCGGTGCCGATCTACGACCTGCCCCACCGCCGCATCACCGGCCACAGGCTTCTGGAGACGCCGATCCGCTCGTCGGCCGTACGCTCCCTGGGCGCCTTCATGAACGTCTTCGCGATCGAGTCGTTCATGAACGAGCTCGCGCTGTCCGCCGGGATCGACCCGCTGACGTACCGGCTGATGCACCTCACGGACGCCCGCGGGCGGAAGGTGCTCGAGGCGGCGGCCAAGGCGGCCGGCTGGGGCACGCCGGTGGCCGAGGGCGCGGGGCGCGGGATCGGGTTCGCCCGCTACAAGGACAAGGGCGCGTACTGCGCAGTGGTCGCGGACGTCGAGGCGGAGCACGACATACGGGTCCGCCGCCTGACCATCGCCGTGGACGTCGGCCTGGTCGTGAACCCCGACGGGGTGCGCAACCAGATCGAGGGCGGAGCCACCCAGGCGGCGAGCTGGACGCTGAAGGAACGCGTCCGCTTCGACCGGCGCAGGATCACCAGCGACACCTGGGAGACCTATCCGATCCTGCGCTTCAGTGAGGCGCCGGAGATCTCGGTGGAGCTCGTCGAGAACCCGGGCACGCCCTCCCTCGGAGCGGGCGAGGCGGCCCAGGGACCGGCGGCCGCGGCCATCGCGAACGCCGTCACCGCGGCGGTCGGGGTGCGGGTCAGGGACCTCCCGATCACCACGGAAGCCATCGTCGCCGCCATCGAGTCGTCCGAAGACTAAGGGCCCGCGCGCCCTATCCGCTCGGGCTCCGCGCCGGGGCGGCTCCCACCGGGAACCGCCCCGGCTCAGCCGGTCAGATCAGGTCACCACTGGACGGCGACGTACTGCGTCTCCAGGTAGTCGAGCATGCCCTCGTGGCCGCCCTCGCGGCCGATCCCGCTCTGCTTCACGCCGCCGAACGGCGCAGCGGGGTCACTGACCAGGCCACGGTTGAGCCCGACCATGCCCGACTCGAACCTCTCGCTCACCCGAAGGCCACGGGCCAGATCGCCGGTGTAGACGTAGGCGACGAGGCCGAACTCCGTCGCGTTGGCGAGCCGGACCGCCTCGTCCTCGTCCTCGAAGGTGACGATCGGAGCCACCGGCCCGAAGATCTCATCCCGCAGGATCGGCGCGTCGGCGGGGACGTCCACGAGCACCGTCGGGTCGTAGTAGTAGCCGGGCCGGTCCGGACGGACCCCGCCGACGACCGCCTTGGCACCCTGCTCCACGGCACCGCGCACGAGAGCGTCGACCTTGTCCACCGCGTCCTGGTTGA
>DASQPY010000136.1:0-4591 GCA_035643735.1 Actinoallomurus sp.
ATGGGCACGGCCAATACCGCCCACGGCAGCAGGAAGAGCGCCCAGGCGTACTGGTAGTCGGCGAGCGCGCCGCGTGTGCCGTGGCCGCTCAGCATCACGACGGCCACGGCGGACAACTGCTGCGCGGCGACCGTGGCCAGCCCGGCGATGGCCAGCCGCCGCACGCGTCCGGCCGTGCCCGGTGGGAAGCGCAGCGTGGGCCGTAGCCGCAGCCGGAGGCGTACGGCGGCCACCCCCGCGGTCGCCAGCAGAACGAGGACGCCGAAGGTGGTACCGGCCGAGAGCATCAGCTCGGCCGACCGCGGCAGCCGGGCCAGGTCGTCCGGGCGGCCATGGCCGAGCGGCACGTACGCGAGGTAGGCGCCGATCACGACGAGGCTCGACACGAGCGGGGCCAGCGCGGGCCCGGTGAAGCGCCGGTGCGCCTGCAGGACGCCGTACAGGACGACGGCGAAGCCGTACAGCGCGATCTGCGGCGCGAAGACGACCAGCATGTGCGTGCCCACGTTCACGACGCCGGCGCGGGAGCACTGGTCCAGTCCGCCGCGGACCATGGTGTTCATGATCGGCCGGGCGAGCAGCATGCCGAGCAGGGACAGCGGCACCAGGGCGACGACCATCCAGGTGAGCAGCGCCGACGTGGTGCGGCGTACATGCTCGTGGTCACCGCGCTCGACCGGGCCGGCGAGGACCGGCACGACCATGCCGGCCAGCGCGCCGCCCGCGACGATCTCGAAGACGATGTTCGGGACCTGGTTCGCGGTGTAGTAGGCCTGGCCGAGGCACGACGTCCTGACCGTCTGGGAGAACACGACGATCCGGCCGAACCCGGCGATGCGGGCGAGGATGGTGATGACGCCGATGAGTACGGCGGCTCCGGCGAGCTGCCGAGCGGTACGGCCGGCCGCGGGCTCCTCCCTCACCTCCGCAGCCGTCACTCCGTGTCCGTCGGACGCGCCTCCGGCACGACGGGACGACGGCCGAGCTGGTCGAGTCGCCGCAACGCCGGCGTCGCCTGGATCACCTTGGTGAAGCTGACCACCTCGCTGGCGGCGTTCAGCGCCGTCACCCCGGCGAGCAGGCCGAGGCGTACCGGACGGGGCAGGCGGGCGGCGGACAGGCCGAGCAGGGCACCGAGCGCGTTCGCGCCGGCGTCACCGAGCATCGCCCGCTCGCCGAGGTCTTCGGGGAGCAGCGCGACCGCGGCGCCGAGCGGAGCGGCGACCACGGCGGAGCCGCCCAGCGTGCCGGGCACCGCGGCGAGCGCGCCCACCTTGATCGCCCGGCCGGGCCGCAGGTCGAACAGGTTGAGGAGGTTCGCGCTGCCCGCGATGAGCGCGCCGTTGATCAGCACGTCGGCCGGGGTGCTCCGCCCCTTGGTGCCCGCGAGGGCGGCCGCCACGAGGCCGGCCACGCCGATACCAAGAATCTTGACGGCTCCGGTGGTCACCTCGCCGCGGGCGAGGGCCGACAGGTGTCCCTTGAAGCCCCGCGAGTCGCCGGACCCGGCCAGGTCGTCGTACGCGCCGAGCGCACCGGCGGCGCCCCCGGCGAAGACCGCGGCCACGCGCATGCGCGCCGGCACACCTGGGGCGACGGCCACGGCCGTCACCGCTCCCGCGACGAACGCCGGCCCCTCCAGCAGCGTGACGGGCTCACCGCGGTGGTTGGTCCGCAGCCAGAGCTTCTCATCACGCGGCGGACGCCGGGTCAGGAGGGCGTACGCCGCCCGCGTCGTCACCGCACCGAGTACGGCCCCGGCCACTGCCTTACGCATCCTGCCCTCACTTCTTCTTCAACACCGTCGGCACGGGGGTCGGCATCGGCCCGTCCACGCCGTTTCCAACGCCGTAGTCACCGGTCTTGCCCTGCTTGGCGTAGCCGAGCGCGAACACCGTCGTCAGACGGCCGGTCGAGGCGTTCGCCGTGTCGACCGTCGAGACGTGTCCCTCGGCCTTGCTCTCGTCGCGGATCGCCTTGAGCATGCCGCCCTCGGACGCCGCGTCGGCGTTGCCGATCGCGACGGTGCCGTTGGCGTAGTTCGCCAGGGCGAGGGGCAGTGCGACGAGCGCCTTGTTCTCGGCGTCGGCGTCCTTGTCCTTGCTCGCCGCGGCGGGCGCGATCACGATGGCGAGTGTGGCACGGGTCGCGGGCTGCCCGCTGTAGTTCAGGAAACCCGCCGTCTTGAATCCGGCGAGGACCTGCCCGGCGGCGGGGTCCTCCGGGCCGACGCTGGACGCCTGCCGCGTGACGAGCACCGATGCCAGCTCGGCCGCGGTGCGGTCGTACGGCGAAGCGTCCGCGACGAAGTCGACGGTGGTCGGCCTGAGCTGGTCGGTCAGCTCGTTGAGCGTGGTCAGCTGGTTTTCGTCCAGGTACTTGTCCAGGAGCGTGACGTAGCCGCTGATGCGGGCGCCGGCCTTGCTGACGACGTCGGCCATCTTGGCGCGCATCTGGTCATCGGCGCCGGGCGCCTCGATGAAGATGACGCTCTCGCCCTTGAGCCGCCCATCGACGGCCTGCGGAGTGATGCCGTCCACGACCTGACCGTCGTAACCGTTCATCTGGTCGGTGAGGCGGGTCTGGTCCCGCAGTCTCTGGTTGTCCTTCTCGAGCTGGCCTGACCGGTCCTTCAGCTGGTCGACGAGTGGGCCTCGCAGTGCCGAGGCGCCGACCACGAGGCCGAGCGCCAGGGCAAGGAAGACCGCAATGATGGAGACGAGGTGATATCGGAAATCGATCACGTGAACAATCCGGTGAGCCAATAGACGAATTGATGCCATTTGTCGGCGACGACGGGGGCGAACGCGTCACCGGCAGGCGAGGAGACGATCGCGACGATCATGGCGACGAGTGTGGCCGCCACCAGCAGCAGGAGTGAGGATCCCTTGATCCGGCTTCGGTAGAGCCGGCTCACTCCTTTGGCGTCGACGAGCTTACTGCCCACCCGCAGCCGCGTGAGGAACGTGCTGGCCATGCCCGCGCGCCCCTTGTCGAGGAACTCCACGAGCGTCGCATGGGTGCCCACGGCGACGATGAGAGTCGCCCCGCTGTCGTCGGCGAGCAACATCGCGATGTCCTCGCTGGTGCCCGCAGCGGGAAAGACGACGGCCTGCTGGTCGAGGTCGTGCACCCGCTTGAGGCCGGGTGCCCGGCCGTCGCGGTAGGCGTGCACGATCAGTTCGGCACCGCAGGTCAGCGCCTCGTCGGAGACGGAGTCCATGTCGCCGACGATCATGTCGGGGCGGTAGCCGGCCTCGATCAGGGCGTCTGCGCCGCCGTCGACGCCGATCAGGATGGGGCGGTATTCGCGGATGTAGGGCCGCAGGGTCGCGATGTCCTCCCGGTAGTGGTAGCCGCGCACCACGATGAGCACGTGCCGGCCGTCGATGTCGGTCGTGACGTCCGGGACGCCGACGCCGTCGAGCAGCAGGTCACGCTCGCGCTTGAGGAACTCCATCGTGTTGGCCGCGAACGCCTCGAGCTGGGCGGGTAGCTCCGCCTTTGCCTCGGTCATCGCCGCCTCGACCGTTTCCTCGGTCTGCCGGATGCCCTTGGCCACGACCTGGTCGTCGGCGAGCAACGTCTCCCCGTCGACGCGTACGAGGTCGCCCTCGTGCACCTTCGTGAAGACGTCGGGCCCGACGTCGTCGATCAGCGGGACGCCCGCCTCGACGAGGATCTGGGGGCCGAGGTTCGGATAGCGGCCCGAGGTGCTGCGCGCGACGTTGATCACCGCCGCGACGCCGCAGGCGGCGAGCGCCTCGGCGCTGACACGGTCGAGGTCGACGTGGTCGATGATGGCGATGTCGCCGGGCTCGAGACGCTTGGTGAGCTTTTTGGTCTTGCCGTCGAGACGGGCGACGCCCGCGGCCGGGCCCTCAGCGTTCCCGCGCTCGCGACGCAGCCCTCGGAGCCGCGGCACACGCAGGCGCGCGGTCGTTTTCAACCTCGGGGAGACGTCATTCATCGTGGTGCCATCCTGCCAGAGCGCGGACGGTGACACTTGTAACGACGACCGTAAAGGCGAGTTCGTTCTTATCTCCTGCGCGCCTTATCGCTCGGCGGCCGCGATGGACAGAAGCTCCTCCGCGTGGGCACGGCCCAGCTCGGAGTCCTCCAGACCCGCGAGCATACGTGACAGCTCGCGTACGCGGCCGTCGGTGTCGAGTGTGGTCACTCCGCTGCGGACGACCCGGCCGTCGTTGGACTTCTCCACGACCAGGTGCTGGTCGGCGAACGCGGCGACCTGCGGAAGGTGTGTCACGACGATCACCTGTGCCGACTTGGCCAGCCGTGCCAGCCGCCGCCCGACCTCCACGGCCGCCTTGCCGCCGACTCCGGCGTCGACCTCGTCGAAGACGAAGGTCGGCACCGGGTCCGCCCCGGCGAAGACCACCTCGATCGCCAGCATGACGCGGGACAGCTCGCCGCCCGAGGCGCCCTTGTGCAACGGCAGCGGCGGCGCACCCGGGTGTGAGGCGAGCCGCAGCTCGACCTCGTCCACGCCGTGCGGCCCGAACTCCTCCTGCTGGATCACCGCGACGACGACCTGCGCATGCGGCATGGCGAGTGCGGCCAGCTCCTGGGT
>DASQPY010000137.1:0-2654 GCA_035643735.1 Actinoallomurus sp.
TTCCCTGGAGGTGGCGAGCGAGGGCCTGTGGGCGCCGCCCTGCCGCGAGCTGCCGCTGACCGAGGCCGTGCGCGAGCGCGCCAAGGACCTGGCCGATGAGCACCCGGCGCTCGCCGACGTGCTGGAGCAGATCGCCTCCGGTGCCGCGGTCGAGGGCATGGAGGCGTTCGCCCCCGTGCTCGCCGAGCACATGGAGCTGCTGCTCGACGTGCTGCCCGGCGGGTCACTGGTGGTCGTCTGCGACCCCGAGCGCATCCGCACCCGCGCCGCCGAGCTGGTCAGCACCGGCCAGGAGTTCCTGGAGGCGTCCTGGGTGAACGCCGCCGTGGGCGGAGAGGCGCCGATCGACCTCGGCGGTGCCGCCTACCGCACCCTCGAGGAGGTCCGCGACCACGCGACCGAGCTCGGCCTCCCATGGCGGACGATCACTCCGTTCGTGAGCGGGCTGGGGGCCGGAGACAACACCGAGCCGCAGACCCGCCGCGAGTACTCCGCCTCCACCGGCGAGCTGACCGAGGTCACCGAGGTGACCGGTGAGCCCGACGGCGACGCCCTGCGCATCGGGGCACGCGCGGCGGACGCCTACCGCGGCGACACCCAGCGCGTGATGGCCGACGTCAAGGGCTGGATCCACGACGGATGGCGCGTCGTGCTCGTCACCGAGGGCCACGGCCCGGCCGAGAGGCTCGCCGAGGTCGTCCGCGAGGAGGGACTCGGCGCGAAGGTCACCGACCTGGACGGGCCCCCCGATCCGTCGCTCGTGCACGTCTCGTGCGGGCGCCTCGACCACGGCTTCGTCTGGGACGCGGTCAAGCTGGCGGTCCTCACCGAGACCGACCTTTCCGGGCAGAAGTCCTCGACCAAGGACATGCGGCGCATGCCGTCGCGGCGTCGCGGCGGCATCGACCCGCTGCGGCTCACGGTCGGCGACTACATCGTGCACGAACAGCACGGCGTCGGACGCTACGTCGAGATGGCCAGCCGTACGGTCCAGGGCGCCACCCGTGAATACCTCATCATCGAGTACGCCAAGGGCGACCGGCTGTTCGTCCCCACCGACCAGCTCGAGGAGGTCACCCGCTACGTCGGCGGCGAGGCGCCCAGCCTCCACCGCCTCGGCGGGGCCGACTGGCAGAAGCAGAAGGGTCGTGCGCGCAAGGCCGTACGCCAGATCGCGGGGGAGCTGATCCGGCTCTACTCCGCCCGGCAGGCATCTCCGGGGCACGCGTTCGCCGCGGACACGCCCTGGCAGCGCGAGCTGGAGGACGCCTTCCCCTACGTCGAGACGCCCGACCAGCTCGGCGCCATCGACGAAGTCAAGTCCGACATGGAAAAGCCGGTGCCGATGGACCGGCTGATCTGCGGCGACGTCGGCTACGGCAAGACCGAGATCGCGGTACGGGCGGCCTTCAAGGCGGTGCAGGACGGGCGGCAGGTCGCCGTTCTGGTGCCGACCACGCTGCTCGTGCAGCAGCACCTGTCGACGTTCGCCGAGCGGTTCGCGGCGTTCCCGGTCGTGATCAAGCCGATCAGCCGGTTCCAGACCGCGGGAGAGGTCGCCGAGACGCTGCGCGGCCTCGCCGACGGCACCGTCGACCTCGTCATCGGCACGCACCGGCTGTTGTCACCCGAGACCCGGTTCAAGGAGCTCGGCCTGGTCATCATCGACGAGGAGCAGCGGTTCGGCGTCGAGCACAAGGAGCGCCTCAAGGAGATGCGCACCCAGGTCGACGTCCTGGCCATGTCGGCCACCCCGATCCCGCGCAGCCTGGAGATGGGGCTCAGCGGCATCCGCGAGATGTCCACGATCCTCACGCCGCCCGAGGAACGGCACCCGGTCCTGACGTTCGTCGGTCCCTACGACGACAAGCAGATCGCCGCGGCCATCCGCCGCGAGATGCTCCGCGAGGGCCAGGTCTTCTTCGTGCACAACCGGGTGCGCTCGATCGACAAGGTGGCCAAGCACCTGGCCGACCTGGTGCCCGAGGCACGGGTCGCCGTCGCCCACGGCCAGATGAACGAACACCAGCTCGAGAAGATCATGGTCGACTTCTGGGAGAAGGAGTGCGACGTCCTGGTCGCCACCACGATCGTGGAGAGCGGGCTGGACATCCCGAACGCCAACACTTTGATCGTCGACCGGGCCGACATGTACGGCCTGTCGCAGCTCCACCAGCTCCGCGGCCGGGTCGGGCGCGGGCGCGAACGCGCCTACTCCTACTTCCTGTACCCGCCCGAGGCCCCGCTGACCGAGACCGCGCACGAGCGGCTGGCCACGATCGCCCAGCACACCGAGATGGGCGCCGGCATGTTCGTGGCCATGAAGGACCTGGAGATCCGGGGCTCGGGCAACGTCCTCGGCGCGGAGCAGTCCGGCCACATCGCGGGCGTCGGTTTCGACCTGTACGTCCGCATGGTCGGCGAGGCCGTGCGCGAACTGCGCGAGGACGGCCCGGCGGAGACGCCCGAGGTCAAGGTCGAGCTGCCGGTCGACGCGCACATCCCGCACGAGTACGTCCCGGGGGAGCGCCTGCGCCTGGAGGCGTACCGCCGCATCGCGGGCATCCAGGACGGCGACGAGATCAGCGCGGTCCGGGACGAGCTGGTGGACCGCTTCGGGCCGCTGCCGGTGCCGGTGCTGAACCTCCTGGAGG
>DASQPY010000138.1:0-4177 GCA_035643735.1 Actinoallomurus sp.
GGATGCCGGCGTAGGAGGTCAGCTCGACGCGCTTGGGGTCGACCAGGACCATGCGTACCTCGTCCGGGGTGGACCGCATGAGGATCGAGGTGATGAGCCCGTTGATGCAGGTGGACTTGCCCGCGCCCGTCGCACCCGCGATGAGCATGTGGGGCATCTTCGCGAGGTTGGCCACGACCGTACGGCCCTCGACGTCCTTGCCGAGGCCGACGACCATCGGGTGATGGTCGTTGGCCGCGACCGGCGACCGGAGCGTGTCGCCGAGACTGACGATGTCCTTGTCGGTGTTGGGGATCTCGACCCCGATCGCGGCCTTGCCGGGGATCGGCGAGATGATCCGCACGTCCGCGCTCTTGACCGCCAGAGCGATGTTCTTGGTCAGCGCGGTGATCCGCTCGACCTTGACCGCGGGTCCCAGCTCGATCTCGTACCGGGTGATCGTCGGCCCCCGGGTGAAGCCGGTGACCTGGGCGTCGACGCCGAACTGGTCCAGCACCTCCGACAGGGCGTTCACGACGATGTCGTTGGCCTTGGTGCGCGGCTTGACGATCGAACCGGGCTTGAGCTTGCCGGCCGGCGGAAGGGTGTAGTCGCCGCCCGCGCCGGAGGCCGACAGCGTCAGCTGCTCCGTGCTCTTCGGCGGAGGTGTGGGGTCCGGCAGCGCCGGCTCGACCGGCTCGAAGATGTCGGGCGGCTCCGGTGGCGACAGGAGCTCGTCGACGAGGCTGTGGTCCTCGACCTCCCGCGTCACGTCGTCCGGGGCGGCCATCACCGGGGTGTCGTAGGGCTTCTTGTGCTCGCCCAGCTCCAGATCGCCCTTGCGCTTCTTGGACCTCGCCGGGCGATCGCGCTTCTCGCCCTCCTCCGACCCGTCCTCGGGCATGATCGGGTCGCGCAGCATGAGCCGGTCGCGGAGCGCGGCGAGACGGTCCGGCACCTGGTGAACGGGTGTGGCGGTGACGACGAGCAGGCCGAAGCCGGCCAGCAGCAGCAGGAGCGGCACCGCGACCCAGGCGGTCAGCGTGCTCGTCAGCGGCGCCGACAGCAGCCAGCCGATGAGACCGCCCGAGGACTGGAGCACGTGCTCGCCCGCGTTCGGGTACGGCGTGCCGTGCGCGATGTGGACGACACCGAGGATGCCGCCGACGAGTGCGCCGCAGCCGATGGTGATGCGGCCGCCCTCACTGTTGTGCTCGGGATGGCGCAGGAGCCGCCATGCCAGCAGCGCGAACATCAACGGCAGCAGCCCGGCGAGCGAGCCGAAGCCGTCCCGTACGAGCCGGCCGAAGTACTTGATCAGACCGGTCTCCGGGGACCACCACGTCGCGGCGGCGAGCACGATGGCCAGGCCGAGGTTGGCCAGGCCGAGCCCGTCCCGGCGGTGTTCGACGTCGAGGTCGCGTGCGCTCTGTCCGAACCTTCGCACCAGGCTGCCCAGGGCCTGCGCGGCGACCACCCAGACCCCGCCGACGATGCGGTAGATGCCGATGATCAGCTGGGCGATCGGATCCGGCCGTTGCGGACGGTTCTTGGCGGACCGCTTGGTGGAGGCCGAGCGACCTTGGGCGGGTTTGCGGGCGGCCGGTTTGCGAGCGGCCGGCTTACGGGACGCGGGTTTACGCGCCGCCGGCTTGCCGCTCGCGCCACCACGTGCGCCACCACGCGCGCCGGAGGAGCCTTTGGCGCCCCCTGGCGTACGTGTGGCCATGATGGTGAGACTAACGGCTATGCCCGATGGGTTCCCTTCTGCGCGGACGGCGTGTCGCACCCCTGATGGGGGACGCGACTCCGCCGATCCGTGCTTCAGAGCTCGACGATCACCGGGACGATCATCGGCCGGCGGCCGAAGGACTCGTTGACCCAGCGCCCCGCCGTACGGCGTACGACCTGGCGGAGCTGGTGGACGTCGTTGATCCCGTCGGCGGCGGCGGCCTCGAGGACCTCCTCCAGGCGCGGGATGACGGCGTCGAAGCTCTCGATGCCCGCTCCGCGCGCGTGGATCTCCGGGCCGCCGAGCAGCTTGCCGGTGGAGGAGTCGATGGCCACGACCACGGACACGAATCCCTCGTCGCCGAGGATGCGCCGGTCCTTGAGGGAGGTCTCGGTGATCTCGCCGACCGACAGCCCGTCCACGTAGACGTAGCCCGCGCGGACCGCGCCGACGATCGATGCCTGCCCGTCGACGAGGTCGACCACGACCCCGTCCTCGGCGATCACGATGTTGTCGTCGGGCACCCCGGTGAGCGCGGCGAGCCGTGCGTGGGCGCTGAGGTGACGCCACTCGCCGTGAACCGGCATGAAGTTGCCCGGCCGGGTCATGTTGAGGACGTACAGCAGCTCGCCCGCCGGCGCGTGGCCGGAGACGTGGACGAGCGCGTTGCCCTTGTGCACGACCTTCGCGCCCCAGCGGGTCAGCCCGTTGATCACGCGGTTGACGGCGTTCTCGTTGCCCGGGATGAGCGACGAGGCCAGGACCACCGTGTCGCCCCGCTCGATGCGGATCTGGTGGTCGCGGTTGGCCATCCGCGACAGCGCGGACATCGGCTCACCCTGCGAGCCGGTGCTGACGAGGACGACCTTCTCCGGGGGAAGGTCGTCGATCTCCTTCTGCTCGACCAGGATGCCGGCGGGCACGCGAAGGTAGCCCAGGTCGCGGGCGACGCCCATGTTGCGCACCATCGACCGGCCGACGAAGCACACCTTGCGGCCGCACGTGTGCGCCGCGTCGAGCACCTGCTGGACGCGATGGACGTGCGAGGCGAAGCAGGCGACAATGACGCGCTTCTCCGCGATCCGCAGCACGTCGCTCAGCACGATGCCGATGTCGCGCTCGCTGGTGACGAACCCGGGGACCTCGGCGTTGGTGGAGTCCGACAGCAACAGGTCGATGCCCTCGGCGCCGAGCCGGGCGAAGCCGCCCAGGTCGGTGAGGCGGTTGTCCAGCGGCAACTGGTCCATCTTGAAGTCGCCGGTGGCCAGCACGAGGCCGGCGGGCGTGCGGATCGCGACCGCGAGGGCGTCCGGGATCGAGTGGTTGACCGCGAGGAACTCGCACCCGAACGGACCGAACGTCCGCGTCTCGCCCTCACGGACCTGCACGGTCGTCGGCTTGATGCGGTGCTCGGTGAGTTTGGCCTCGAGCAGCGCCAGCGTCAGCCGCGAACCGATCAGCGGGATGTCGGGCCGCTCCCGAAGGAGATACGGCACACCGCCGATGTGGTCCTCGTGCCCGTGCGTCAACACGATGCCCTCGACGTCGTCGAGGCGCTCTCGTATGTAGTCGAAGTCCGGCAGGATCAGATCCACGCCGGGTTGTTCGGACTCGGGGAAGAGCACCCCGCAGTCGACGATCAGCAGCCGGCCCTCGAACTCGAAGACCGTCATGTTGCGGCCGATCTCGCCCAGGCCGCCGAGCGGCACGATGCGCAGGCCGCCCGCGGGCAGCCGACGCGGCGAGCCCAGCTCAGGATGTGGATGACTCATCGATTCCCCCGCCCCTCATCGAGGCGTACGGGGGCATGCTCATGCGCGTCTGTCACGCGCCCTCCTAGCTCTGTTCACGGCTCGCCTCTCCGACGAGGCCGTGTCGTGCCTGCGGTCCTCTCACGGACCCTCCAAGATCTTGACGCCGCCGGCGATGAGGTCCTCCCTCAGCGCGGCGGTGAACTCCGGCGTCGCGTCCACCAGCGGGGGCCGTACGGCCCCGCCCGGCTGGCCGACGAGCGACAGCGCGGCCTTCGCGGCGATCACACCCTGCGTCCGGGTCATGATCGCAGTGATCACGGGTACCAGGCGACGGTGGATCCGCCGCGCCCGCTCGTTGTCCCCGGCGAGGTATGCGTCGATCATGTCGTGCAGGTCGGCGCCGACCACATGGCCGACCACACTGACGAAGCCGGCCGCGCCGACCGAGAGCCAGGGCAGGTTGAGGGCGTCGTCGCCGGAGTAGAACACCAGGTCGGTCTCTGCCATCACCTTGGACGCCGCGAACAGGTCGCCCTTGGCGTCCTTGACCGCGATGATCCGCGGGTGGTCGGCCAGGCGCAGCAGCGTCTCGGTGGCGATCGGCGTGCCGGTACGACCGGGGATGTCATAGAGCATCACCGGGAGGTCGGTCGCGTCGGCCACGGTCGTGAAGTGGCGCGCGAGACCTTCCTGCGGTGGCTTGTTGTAGTAC
>DASQPY010000139.1:0-12579 GCA_035643735.1 Actinoallomurus sp.
GTCCGGTCCGAGCGGGACGATGCCTGTGGGGTTCACGTCGCGGTGGACGACGTAGTAGTGCTCCTTGATCTGGGCGAAGTCGATCGTGTCGCCGAAGCCCGGGGTCTGGTAGAGGTCACGGGCGTACGCCCAGAGCACGGGCATCTCGGTGAGCTTGGTGCGATTGCACTTGAAGTGCCCGTGGTAGACGGCGTCGAAGCGGACCAGCGTGGTGAACAGCCGGACGTCGGCCTCGGTGATGGTGTCGCCGACCAGGTAACGACGGGTGCCGAGACGTTCCGACAGGGCGTCGAGGCGGGTGAAGAGCCGCCGGTAGGCGCGTTCGTAGGCGTCCTGGCCGCCGGCGAAGCCGGCCTGGTAGACGCCGTTGTTCACGTCGGAGAAGACGCCGGCGTTGACCTCGTCGATCTCGTCGCGGAGCCGTTCGGGGTACAGGTCGGGGGCACCGGCCCGGTGGTGCTCACGCCACTCGGTGGACAGGTCCAGGGTGATCTGGGCGAAGTCGTTGGTCACGACCTGACCGGTGGGGATGTCGACGATGGCCGGCACGGTGATCCCCAGCGGATAGCCGGGGTCGCGCGCCAGGAACGCCTCTTGGAGCCGTTCGATGCCGAGGACGGGGTCCCGCCCGCCCGGGTCGAGGTCGAAGGTCCAGCTCCGCTCGTCGTGGGTGGGCCCGCAGATGCCCATGGAGATCACGGGTTCGAGGCCGAGAAGCCGCCGCACGATGGCACTGCGGTTGGCCCACGGGCACGCCCGGCTGATGACGAGCCGGTACCGGCCGGGTTCGACCGGATGACCGTCACGGCCGTCCGCGGTGATGCGGGTGGTGAGATAACGCTGGTCGCGCACGTACTCGGCACCTTGCGTACTCATGGGGCCCTCCCGGCAGGTCACTTTCGCTGACGACAACAACGTAAGCCACCGCCCATGGCGGTGCCCTCACGGCCTCCGCCCGAAGGCGAGGAGGTGGGAGCTCACCTGCGCGAGCCCGGGGTCGGACTCCGCCAGACGCGCGGCGGCGAGGGCGGAGGCGAGCCGCGGAGAGTCGGCGAGGGTGTCGCCGGTGTGGGCCTCGAGCGCCACCAGCGCCGGCCACGCCGGGCCTTCGACCCCGGCGATCGCGACGCCGGTGAAGCCCGCGCCGGTCATCTCGGAACGCAGCTCTTCCACGGTGTGGAAGTAGGCGGTGGTGAATCCGAGCGTGGGGTCGTGGTGGCCGGTGGCGAGGACGGAGGCGATCCTGGCGCGGTTGGCCTCGTCGAGCCGGCCGAGCGCGGCGAGTTCGAGCAGGGGCGCGTTCCGGCTGATCGCGGCCACCGCCACCGGCCCGCCGGGCCGCAGCGCGCGCCGCGCCTCGCGCAGGGCCCGCAGGCGTTCGGAGGGGTCGGTGAGGTGGTACAGCGGCCCCAGCAGGAGCACGGTGTCACAGGAGGCATCGGAGACGGCGAGGCTCCGGGCGTCACCGCGCTCGACGGTGCACGCGCTGGTCGCGGCCGCCTCCGTCAGGTGACGCTCGACCGGATCGATCAGGTGCACCTGGTACCCGTCCGCCGCCAGCCAGCGGGCGTGCGCGCCGGGGCCTCCCCCGACGTCGAGCACCCGGGCCGGCGGCTTCGGCAGGTGGCGTCGCAGGAGCTCCTGGGTGCGGATCCGCTCCAGCAGGCCGTGTGCCTTGACGGACAGACGGCTCGCCTCGTCGTAGGCCGTGGTGTAGAAGTCGATGATCTCCGGCGCGACCGCAGGTTGCTCCATTCCGTGATTGTTCGCGAATCCGCCGGAGATCGCACTCCGATTTCCCAGCCGGCCGGCCTGCCCCGGCAGGCCCGGTACCGCGACACGGGACCGGCGCCGTGTACGACGCGGGCGTGCTGACCCACCACGGTCTCGCTCTCGATCTGCCACCCGGGGAGTACGCCAGCACCGTCGTCCACCTGGAACGTCTTGACGATCATCCACGCGAAAGCGGCGCGCGGTAGGCGGGCGTACCGGGCCCCGGCACCCGCAACGACGCGAACTCGAGACCTTGTCCGGATGACACTGCCAAGCCGAACTTGCTTAACTATGGGCGATCTTGTCGTAGTCGCCGTTCCTCGCGGACGGGGCGTCGGAGGTGGCAATGCGGGCCGGACCGTCGGTGATCGTCGTCTGGTTCGTCATCGGCGCGGTCGCCGCGGGGCAGCGCCACGACTACTCCCACTTCGACGCGAGCTGCGCCAAGACGACCACGATCGTCCTGACGATCCTGTCCGGCCCGCTCAACTACGCGGGCATCAACCCCCAGGTCTCCTGCCGGATGCCCCAGCCCAGCAAGTGACCGCAGGCTCCCCGCCGGACCGGGTCAGGGCAGCGCCACCCTGGCGTAGATCGGCTTGTGGTCGGAGTCGGTGGCCTCCGACGCCACCCGGCACTGGTAACCCGCCGAGGCCGGCCCGAAGATGTAGTCGATCTTCGATCCGCCGTCCGTCGGCGTCCCCTTGCGCAGTCCCCCGAAGGCCGACTGATCGCACTCCTGGTACGCGTCGTACACGGGGCCGAGCGCGCCGGGCACCGCACCGGACGGGCTGTCCGGCGGCGTCAGGTTGAGGTCGCCGCCGAAGATGGACCGGTAGCCCGGCCTGCCGGCCGTCGAGAGCACCTCGCCGACCTGCCGGGTCCGGTCAGTGGCCACCCATCGCCCCGGTGGCGGTCTTCGGGACAGCCGCTAGGACAGTGGGACTTCGAGACAGGCCCTAGAGATCGAGGACGATGTCGGTGGCGGGCTGGGCGCAGCAGATCAGGGCCTCGTCCGGGCCGGGTGGTTCGAGTGGCGGTGGCGAGTAGCTCACCTCGCCGGACAGAAGCGTGGTCGCGCAGGTGTGGCAGACGCCGGTGCGGCACGACCAGCGGGTCGGTACGTCGCACGCGTCGGCCAGGTCGAGTACGGACGGCTGCCGCTCGGACCAGGGCACCGTCAGGCCGCTGCGGGCGAAGGTGATCGCCGGTCCGGTGCCCGGGGCGCCGGGCGGCTGGTGCGGTGGTGTCCGGGCGTGGCCGGTCACGCCGGGGTTGATCGCGGGCATCGCGCCGAACAGCTCGGTGCGGATTCGGTCCTCGGCGACGCCGATCCCGGCCAGTGCGTCGTGCATGTCGGCCATGAACGCGGCGGGTCCGCAGATGTAGGCGGTCGCGTCGGCGGGAACGCCGAGCTCGGCGAGCCGCTGCCCGGACAGCCGGCCGTGGTGGGCCGTCCCGGCGTCGGGCGCGGTGTAGAAGATGTACTCCCGGGCGTCCGGGAGTGCGGCGATCAGGTCGTGTGCCTCGCCCGCGAGGGCGTGCCGGGCACGGTCGCGCACGGTGTGGATCCACCACACCGGCCGCCGGCTCCCCTGCTCGGACAGCTCGTGCAGCATGGCCAGGACCGGGGTCACGCCGATGCCCGCGGAGATCAGCAGCACCGGATTGGTGTCGTCCTCCAGCACGAAGTCCCCGCGTGGGGCCGCCACGTCGAGGATCGCCCCCGGGCGCAGCTCGGCATGGAGGTAGGCGCTCACGACGCCGTGCGGCTCGCGCTTCACGCTGACCCGGTAGGTGTCCGCGCCCGGCGCCGAGGACAGGGAGTAGCCGCGCACCGGGGCGGGCCGGCCCGCTCCGGTGACGCGGAGCGTGAGGTACTGGCCCGGCCTGGCCCGCGGGAGAGGGGCGCCGTCGTCGGGCTCCAGATAGATGGAGGACACCGACTCGCTCTCCGGGGTGATCCGGGCGACGCGGAGCCGGCGGAAACCGTTCCATCCCGGCTCGACGCCCATCGAGGGCAGGTCGGGGCTGTCCCCGCGGTCGGCGGCGTCGGCGATGTCGTGGAAGGACTGCTGCCAGCCGGGGCTGAGTGCCGGGATGTTCAGCGCGGTGCGCAGCTTGGCGAGATCGCGGTCGGGCAGGTAGAGCAGCGCGTCCGTGTCGGCGACGCTCAGCGCCCCGGGGCCGGTCCTCGTCCTGGTGATCTCGTCACCGGCCTGGATGCGGCCCTCGGTGATGACCCGCAGATAGAACCCGGGGCGGTGGTGGGCCACGAGCAGCGAGGGCATGGCCGGCTCGCCGAGGCGAAGGCCCACGCGGTAGCAGGTGACGCGCGGCTGCGTGACCTCGAACTCCGCCTCACCGATGCGGTAGCGGTCGCCGATGCACACCTCGTCGTCCGCGAGACCGTCGACGGTGAAGTTCTCCCCGAACTGGCCGAAGGTGAAGTCATCACGCCCGAAGTGCTTCTGCCAGTACTCATAGGACTGGATCTGGTACACGAGTACGGCCCGCTGCTCGCCGCCGTGCCCGTTCAGGTCGCCCTGACCGTCTCCGTCGATGTTGAGCCTGCGCACCATCCGCGGGCCGGCGACCGGCTCCTTCCAGATGCCCGTGTGGACCGTCTTTCCCTGCCAGGCGACGTCCTTCGGCATCCCGACATTGACCGACAGAAGCGACGCCATCCACATCCCCCCTCACGACGGCAGGTGGGGCCCCTCACGGGCCGCCCACTCCGGAATCACTTCCAAACTAGCCACTCGCCACAGCGCCGTGTCCGCTATGGCATGAAACTTCCCAGCGGTCCTGTCAGCTTTCGCGAATGTCAGTGCTTCGGGCGCTCGCGTGCCTGGCATCCCTGGTGGACGCCGCCTCTACCGCTCCGGGACTTGATGGCAGATAGTTTTACATTTCATGAATTTCCCGGCAGACGTCCGGCAGGGACCGTAGATTCTCCCCGTTGGACGGTGTTGCCTGGGGGGAAGTCTCTTGGTTTTTCGCACTCTGCTCGGCTGTGCGCCATTCGTCGCATGCGGCGTGATCAGCGTCTTCACGACCTGGCAGATCGGTACGGTCATCGCCCTGGCGCTCAGCCTCGTGCTGCTACTGGACAACCGGCGCCGCGGGAACAGCCTGGGCGAGGCGTTCATCGAGACGAGTGCGGCGGTCTTCTGCGCCATTGCCATGATCATCTCGTTCGCGGCCCCCGAGGCACCGCTGCGGGAGTTCATCGCCGCGCTGTCGGCAGGCTGGCAGGCACTGACCGCCTGGCTCTCGCTCATGCTCCGCCGGCCGTTCACCCTGGGGCCCCAGCTGCGCTCCATCCCACGGCCGCACTGGCCGCGTCATCCCCTCTATCGGTGGAACCTCCGTGCCAGCGTGATCTGGGCGGCGGCCTTCACGGTCACCGCCGTCGTTCTCGGCCTGGTCGAGTCGGCGATGACGGACTCCGAAGGCCTCCAGAGCGTCATCGAGATCGCCGGGTACCTCGTCCCCGCCTTCATCGTCCTGCGCTACGAGGTGACGCAGCGGCGTACGGGGATGGCGCCGGCGCACGGGGGCGACGGCACCACCACACAGCCCGCCATCTGATAAGGCCGGGACACTTCACAGGACGGCCTGCCGGCTCGTTCACGACGGGCCACCCGGCCGGGACGCTCACTCCGTGCCGGTGGTTCCGGGTCCCGCTCGGACGGCACATACGAAGTCCGCGATCGCGGCGCCGATCTGGTCCGGGCTGTCCTCGGGAGCGAAATGCCGCCCCCGTACCGTGACCTCGGTCTGGTTCGGCCAGGTCCGGCAGAACTCGCGGCTACGCCCGACGAGGACCGATCCGGGCTCGGTGTTGATGAACAGCTTCGGGACCGGGGACCGGGAGAGCCAGCCGGTGCACTCCTCCACGACCTTGACGACGTCGGCCGGCTCACCGTCGATCGGCAGCTGCCGCAGCCAGCTCAGCATCGGCCGGCGGTCCTCTCCCGGGTTCGCGAAGGGCGCACGGTACGCGGCGCGCTCGTGCTCGGTCAGCGTGCGCAAGGTCATCGACGGCAGCACCCCCTCGATGAGGAGGTTGCGGTCGAGCACGAGCTCCTCGCCGAGGTCGGAGCGGACATCCTGGTAGAAGTCGCGGTTGGGACCGATCTCGTCCCAGGTCAGCGGCTTGACCACCGCGTCCAGGTAGACGATCCCGGCCACCCGGTCCGGATGCCACCTGGCCCACTCGAACCCCAGCGTCGCCGCGAAGCCGTGCAGCACGAGAATGACGTCGCGGTCCAGGCCGAGCTGCTCCCACAGCGCGAACAGATGGTCACGATGCTCGAAGTAGTCGTAACGGTCCGGCCCGGACGGGAGCAGCTTGTCCGATTCCCCCATGCCGATGAGGTCACACGCGATCACCCGGCCGAGCGGGATCACGTGTGGCAGTACGTTGCGCCACAGGTAGGAGGAGGCGGCGTTTCCGTGCTGGAAGACGATCGGAGCGCCCGCGCCCTCCTCCACGTACGCCATCCGGCGACCACGGACGAGAGCCGTCTTCGTGCCGCTCATCGCCGCACGCGGCCGGTGCCCACCGCGCTCCTCAGGGACTCGACCACCTCGGGAGTGACGGACAACCGGGATCGGGATCCCGTCTTCGCGACGACGTTCAGCACGTGCTCCTGCACAGCGGCACGTGGCAGGGACAGGGCCATGCCGATCTCGCCGTTCGCCCAGCCCGCGGCGACCAGCTCGGCGACCTGGTACTCCGTCGACGACAGGCGTGACGAAATCTGTTGCGCCTCGGCCCTCGCGATCCCATGGCCGGCCAGGGCCGCCTCGGTACGCCGGAGGTCCCAGAGGGCTCCGATCTCCTCGTAGAGCTCCATCGCCTGCCGACCGTGGAACGCCGCGGCGGGGATCATGGACGCCCGGGCGAGGATCCCGGCCGCGTCCTCCAGGGCCATCGCCTGCTCGATCCTGCGCCCGACAACCGCGAACCGCTCGGCGGCCGCGAGCACCGGTTCGGGATCGGACTCCGCCAGACCGGCGCACCAGCGCAGCGTCGCGCGGGCTCGCGCGGGACTCCGCTCCTTCGCCGCCTCGCTCTCGCAGGCCGTGACGATCCTGCGGGCGAGCGGGAGGTCGCCCACCTCGACCGCCAGCCGCGTCATTCGCGGCGCCCACTGGTGAGCCGCCACGTCACGGGCGGCCGAGCCGGACACCAGCGGCTCGAGCATGGCCAGCGCGTCGAGCGGACGACCGTCCTGCTCGGCGGCCATCGCGGCCCCGACCAGCAGGAAGTCGAACTTGGCCATCTTCGTCGTCTCCTCCCCCGGCGCCAGGGCGGTCTTGAGGACCATCTCGAGGCCGACGGAGTCGTCCCGGTGCGCGGCGATGACCGCCCGAAGTCCCTGCACCAGCCGGAACACGCCGCTGCGGCGCAGGCAGTACCAGCCGTCGTACATGGTGTACTCCAGATCGGCGATCGCGTCGTCCCATCGCCCCGCCCAGTACCAGTGCACCGCGGCCAGCGGCGCGATCCCCCCGGGTACTCCCCGGCGGATCGCCAGCGCACGCGCGGTGACCAGTGCGTGTTCCGCCTCCTCCAGCCGGTCGAGCTGCTGCAGGCTGAAGACCTTGTCGCCCCACAGGCCCAGCTCGACCTCGATGGCGTCCCACTGCCGCGAGACCGCCTCGATGCCCGCCTCCACGTGGGCCAGCGCGCCGTCGTGATCGCCGAGCTGCCACTGGAGGTGCCAGAGCTGGTGTCGTGCGTACGCGATTCCGAGGGCGTCGCCGGCCTCTTCCGCGGCACGAACGGCCTTCATCGCGTGGTCCTGGTCGCCGTGTTCGGCGTACTCGAGCTGCCCCCGCAGGCACTCGAGCCGAATCCGCCAGCGTACGTGCAGGGCCGGATCGGCCAGTGCCCGCCGGATGGTGTCCCGGGCGGCGGCCGACTCCCCGGCGTCGGATTGGAGGTACGCCGTGACGAGCCGCATCTCCGCCGCCAGCTCGGCGTCCGTCGTCGCCAGCTCGACGAAGGCGGCTTCCTCCACCGGTCGTCCGCCCTGCCTCCACAACAGCCGGACCAGCAGGGCGGTGAGCTCCACCCGGCTGGCGCTGCGCAGGCCTCGCCAGGCCAGCACGCGCTCGACCAGTCCCACCGCCAGCTTCGGCGCCTGGATCGCGAGCACCTCCGCGTGGGTCAGCAGCCAGCGGATCGTCCAGGCGTCCGGCGGTAGCTCCGCGAGCAGGAGCTGCGCCGCGACGCGATCGGGCAAGGCGCCGGCCTCTTCCAGTGCCCGGGCCGCCTCGCGGTGCCGGATCGAGCGCTCCGACTCCGGTGAGGTCAGCTCGACCGCCCGGCACAGCATCGGGTGCTGAAAGGCCATCCGGCGGCCGAACTGGCGAAGGACACCGTTCTCGACGGCCTCCGCGAGCGGGCACGCCAGCGCGGGAAGGGGCTGACCGAGCAGGGCGGTGAGATCGTCGAGATCGAACTCGAAGCCGAGCAGGGCCGCGGTGCGTACGAGCCGCAGGCAGGGTTGGGTGAGGACGCTCAGCCACGGCCGGACGACCTCACTCAGCGTGTCCTCGTAGTAGGCGCGGCCGAGGGCGAGCCGCCCGTTCTCGGTCACCAGGAGGGAGGCGGAGGCCAGCCCCTCGATGATGTCGTTCAACCGGCCGGGGTTCCCCGCCGCGCAGCCGAGCACCTCCAGCAGTTCGGGCCCCGGTGGCGTACCCGCGGCGTCCGTCACCAGCTCGGCGACTCCTGCCTCGCCGAGCGGCTTCAGGGAGAGCGCATGACCGACGTTGCGAATCGTCTCGGCCAGCCGTCGCAGCTCCGTCCTGTTCTTGTCGGACCGGCCGGCGGTCGCACATGGTGCGGACATCCCTGACGAGCCGGTCGATCGTCACATAGACGGGCTCGGCGGGGTCGGCCTCGACGCCACGAAAGCACCGCGTCAGGTCCGCGGGCGAATTGGGACCGCCGTCCTCCGCCGTCAGCCGGAACACCCGGCAGCCGGACTGCTCCGCACCGGCCAGACCGGCGGCGAGCAGCGCGGACTTTCCCACCCGGGGCCCGCCCTCGATCCAGACGACGCTCCCCTGGCCGGCTCGCAGCTCCGCGAGCCGTTCGCGCAGGAGCGCCTTCTCGGCCGACCTGCCGGCCAGCGGCCGCTGGAGGAGCTTGTCCAGGACACGCTGGCGCATCCCGTACAGCCGGTCCCCCGGCCCGAGCCCGAGCTGGTCCGCCAGCGTCATCTCGACGCGTTCGAAGACCTCCAGCGCCTCGGCGCTTCCGCCGTTCTCGTGCAGCGCGAGCATCAGCAGGGCAGAGAGCTCCTCCCGCAGCGGATACGCGGCGACCAACGGCGTCAGGTCCTCGACGACCTCGGCCTGCCGCCCGCCCTGGATCAGGGCACCCGCACGTCGCTCGGCGGCCAGCAGCCGCAGCTCGGTCAGCCGCTCGCGTTGCCCGGAGACGAAGGAGCCCTGGAGGTCAGAGAGCGGCTCGCCGCGCCACAGCCCCAGCGCGGGCTCCAGAGCGTCAAGCGCTCCGTCCGGGTCGCCGGCCTCACCACGGCGGCGGCCGAGCTCGCCCAGCCGGACGAACTCCTCGACATCCACCTCCACCGTGTCGGCGCGCAGCCGATAGCCACTACCCTCCGTCATCAGGATCTGACCGGTACGCGACGGGTCCAGCACTCGTCGCAGTCGCGAGACGTAGGTGTAGAGGCCGTCCTCCGCGGCGTCCGGAGGCTCCTGCCCCCAGACCGCGTCGATCAGCGCTTCACGGGAGACCACCCGATCCGCCTGGAGCGCCAGGACCGCGAGTACCAGCCGCTGCTTCGCCGATCCGGCCGGAAGCTGCCGGCCCTCCCTCGTCAGTCGTACCGGACCAAGAAGCTCCACCCGTAGCCGCCCGACCTCCATCTCCCCCACACTCCTCAAGCCTGATGACGCCGGGCACGTCCGTGACACCCCCGCCACCACCGTTGATCAGTCAACGAAATCCGGTACTCACGGTCATCTCCTAATGCACGATCGAACACCGTGATCCGGACCCCTCCCCGCGATCATTGTGCTGTGTCCCGCCCGGACTCCCCTTCGGCCAAAAGATGGATCACGGCGGAGATCCGCTCGGCCATGGGAACGGCGCCCCCTCGCGGTCGACCGCGACGCCTGTCCCCCCGAACCGGTTCACCGCACTGACTGATCGTCCCACAGCCCCCGGCCGATCGACCTCGCTCGATCCCCGAGGTAAGGAACCGTAAGATTCCCCAGCAAGACCGTAAATGCGCGTTGGTGCGCCCATAACCGACCTTTTGGCCACGACGAACGGACCGATCGACCGACCGGGGGGATGTCGACATGGCCCGAACCTCACTGCGCGTCGACCTCCTGGGTCCGGTACGCATGTCCGTGGACGCCCGGCCGGTCGCGCTGGGCTCGGGTCTGCGGCTGGCCGCCTTCGTGGTTCTCGCGTGCGGTGAGGGTCGTGCCGTGACGCGCCGCGAACTCGTCGGCGCCCTCTGGGGGAGGCGGCCACCGGCCACCGCCGACGGCAGCGTCTACACGTACGTCGCGGGGCTGCGGCGCGCGCTCGCGACCGCAGGCGCGCCTCCCCTCCTGGTGTCGGACGCGGGCGGCTATCGGCTGGAGATCCCGCCGGAGGCGCTCGACCTCACCGCGTTCACCGAGCTGAGTGCCGAGGCGGCCGCGTTCGTCGCGGGCGGTGACCACAAGGAGGGCGCCGAGACCTACGCACGGGCGCTCCGTCTCTCACGCGGCGAGCCCCTGTCCGGTGTGCCCGGCCCGTTCGCCGAGTCGGAGCGGGAGCGGCTCGGCGCCGCGCTGCTGGCCGCCCAGGAGGCGCACGCGGCGGCACGGCTGGAGAACGGGGCGCACGCGGAGGTGGCCGCCGACCTGGCGTCCCTGATCGACCTGTTCCCTCTGCGGGAGTCGCTGCGCGAACTGCGCATGCACGCACTGCACCGGGCGGGCCGCCACGTCGAGGCGCTGACCCTCTTCCGCGAAACGAGAGAGATCCTGCGCCGCGAGCTCGGCGCGGAGCCCTGTCCGTCGTTGCAGCGGCTGCACCAGCGGATCCTCACCGATGACGGACCCGGCACCACGGTGCGGAAGCCGGCCACGACGCCGTCACAGCATGGGCCGGCCGCGGTTCGCCCGCCGGCCGCGCCCCGGTTCGTCGGGCGTGCGGCCGTGCTGGATCTGGTGCGCCACCACCTTGCCGAGCTCCGGGACGGCCGCGGTGGCTCGATCTGGCTGGAGGGCGACCCGGGCATCGGCAAGTCCGAGGTCGTCTCCGTGGCGCTGCACGAGCTGGACAAGGACGACCATCACGTCGCCTGGGCGACCGCGGACGAGCTCACGTCGCGGTTCCCCCTGCAGGTCATGCTGGACTGCCTGGGCATCCATCCCGAGACCGCGGAGACCGGGCGTGCCCGGCTGGCGCAGAACCTGTGGACGCCGGAGCCGGCGGGTTACGGATTCGCCGCCCAGGACCCGACGTACGCCCCGAGCCGGCGGCTACGCGAGCACATCGAGGCGATGTGCGCCGAACGTCCCATGGCGCTGGTCCTGGATGACCTGCACTGGGCGGACGCGGTGAGCCTGCGCCTGTGGGAACGTCTCCTGTCGGTGAGCGGCGAGATGCCGCTGCTCCTGATCACCACCACGAGGTCCGGCTGGAAGGGCACCGGCATGTCCGCGGTGCACGACCGGGTCGCGAACACGGGCGGGACGGTCGTCCATCTCGGGCCGCTGTCCGCCGGCGAGACGGACGAGCTCACGGGACACCTGGTCGGCGCGCGGCAGGGAGCGATCCTGCGGCGGCTGACCGCCCGCGCCGAGGGAAACCCCCTCTACATCACCGAGCTGGTCCGCGGCCTCGTACGAGCGCAGTCGATCGCGATCGTCGACGGCGTCGCGACGGTCGAGCCCCGGCAGGCCGATCTCGCACCGCACACGCTGCGGTCGGCGGTCGACCGGGCGAGCCGGGAGGTGTCCGAGCGAGCCCGCGACCTGCTGCGCTGGCTCGCCGTTCTCGGCGATGACGTACCGGTCCGGCGGCTGTTCGAGGTGCTGGTGCCCGCCGGTCGCGGCGAGCTTCAGGACTCGATCGAGGAGTCCGTCTCCGCCGGACTGCTCGTCGACGGTGGTGACCGGCTGCGCTTCCGCCACCCGTTGCTGAGAGAGGTCGTCTACCAGGAGATAACCCGGCCCTTCCGCGGCGTCATGCACACGCAGGCAGCGAGGGCCCTCGCCGTCACGGGGGCTCCGGGTGTCTCGGTGGCCGAACACCTGGTGGGTGAGGACACCGACATGGACGACTGGGCCGTGGAGTGGCTCTCGGCCAACGCCGCGCACCTGGGCGACACGGCACCGGAGGCGACCGTGCAGCTCATCGAGCGCACGCTCCTCGAGCGCCGCGTGGACCGGGCGACCCGGGAGACGCTCCGCATGAGCCTGGTCCGCCTGCTCTTCCGGCTGGCGCGACTGCCGGAGTCCTCGATCCGGCAGGCCCTGGCGACCTCGGTGGATCCCGCTCACCTCGCCGAGCTCACCCTGCTCCTGGCGGCGGCGCAGCTGAGAGCGGGCCGCCCCGAGGCCGGCGTCGAGACCCTGAATCGCAACCCGCCGGACCCGCTCGTCCCGGAGATCTGGCACACCCGCCGGCGCCTGCTCATGCGCCATCTGACAAGCGCGATCGAGGCGAACAGGTACCGCATGCTGCGGGCCGAAGGCGCATCGGGAACCTCTGCGACCGAGGTGACGGATCCCGTCGCGGCCGTGCACCGG
>DASQPY010000140.1:0-4663 GCA_035643735.1 Actinoallomurus sp.
GTACGGCCTCTATCCCTTCTCGGCAGTGGTCATCGCCATCGTCATGATCTTCGTACGGACGCCCTTCACGCTGTGGCGGCTACGCGGGACACCGGCCGGTGTCGCGCGGGTCATCATCCCTCCGCTCCTGCTGGTCTTGATGATCGTTTTCGCATACTCCGCAGAGCGGCTGAGAATCGTCCTGTCGCAGGGGGAACTCGACGCCTACGCTCGTACGGTGACCGCGGTGGAGTGCGACGAGGCGACCTTCCGCCCTCGCCGGGTCGGTCTCTATACGGTGGTCTGCGCGTCACGCCCCATACCTTCCGCGGTCACGCTGGACATCCGCGACCCCCTCACTCCGGACGACACGGGAATCTGGTACCTCGCCGGTCCGGGCCACTGGGAACTGGGGACCGAGGACTAGGACCCGATCAGTCGTCGGCCTGGAGGAGGCGCACGCGTTCGGCCAGGCCGGCCCCGGCAGAGGTTCTCGCCGGCCTCATAGGTGTTCGCGGTGTCCACGCTCACGACCGTGCCGCCGGTGTCGTTGGCCGCGTCGGCGACGAGCCAGGTCGTCGAGTAGCCGTTGGACGTTCCGAGGGGAATCATGCCAGGTGACGGGGCTCGAACGGACCCGGCTAAGCGTGGGGCCTGCGCTTGCACCCTTTCTTCTTCAGCCCCGGCGGGCAGTTCGTGGTCGAGGGCGTCGGGCTGTTGATGGCGTTCGTCGGCGATGGTGTCGTCGTCGGCGTCACGTGCACCCGCGCCGATCTCGTGGGTTTGGCCACCCACGGCGTGGCGGGCAGCTTGGGATGAGAGTGCCTTGGCGTGTTCGACGGTGGCGAAGGTGGCCCGGCGATGAGATTCGGTTTTCCGCCGGACAGAAGGATCCATCCGACCACGACGGCGGACACGACCACAGCTGTGGCGAGGGCGATCATCGCGTAGACGAACGGCAACAACTTGACTCGGCTCGCCGCTTGACGAACGAAGACGGCGGGACTCCTGCCCTGCCCACGCGCATGTCGACCGCCCATGACCAGCAGCGTAACGGGGATCTTCGCGGCGATGCATCCGGACCCGCTTCGACTGCCGCGAGTGGGACGGTGCGTCCACAGGCCATCACCGGCTGCAGTCGTCGATCAGAACGACCACGCCCCGCTCGGACGGGTGGCGGCCAGAGCGGTGCGCCCGCCGCCCGCCGAGTAGGGGTGGCTAGTGGACCGGCTGGGTGGACTTCGTCGGGTGCGTGGGTGCGCCGCTCGGGTGCGTGGTCGGCGCGCCCGTCCGGTGTGCCGGCGGCGTCGCAGCCGGGTGCGTGTGTGCGCCGGCCGGGTGGGAGGCCAGAGACTTGCCGGGATTTTGCTTGATGAGGCCGGTGCAGTAGGCCGCGACCTTGTCCTTGCCGCCGGCGACGGTGATCAGGTGAGTGAAGGCGGGATTGTCGAGCGCCTTGCCAGGGTTGTCGCCGGCCCCGGCCTGGTAGGCGTGGCAGAGGCCGACCAGAGATGGGGACGGGGAGGCGCTGTGGTGTCCGGCGCGAGCCGTGGAGGGCTTGCCGGTGTGGTGCGTCCCGGTGTCGTGAGTCGCCGTCGGCCGGCCGGTCGGCGCGCCGCCTTGAGATCCGGGCATGTGCCCGGTGCCTGCGGCGAGCGCGACGCCACCGGCCGCAGTGACGGTAAGCGCCGCGGCGGCCACCTTGATCGTGAGAAGTTTCGCCAACGCTGTCTTGATCATCGATGTTCTCCGTTGCTGTAGAGCGGGCACGAGATGCGCCTCCCGGAAGGCGGACACGGCCGCCTCTTCGCCGGCGAGTTCCTCACGGTCGGCCGGGGCCGCCACCGTGACGAGCAGCTCGGCGAGCTCAGCCGGACCAGCCGTCTCACCGCGTAGCAAACGCTGCATGGTGGAACTGCCGATTCGGTGGTTTCGGTGAATGCTCATCTCACGTCCGTCAGCGTCGAAGTCCTCGTTGGTGTCACTCCTGTGGTTCTTCACGTCGGTGTCGCTGTTTCTCCATCGGCTCCGGTGCTGTCCGGACCGGGCCTCTCCCGAGAGGTCGTACCGGAGTGTTCGAGGAATGTGGCGAGCTTACGCAGCCCACGGTAGGCAGCCGTCCGTACCGCCCCGGCCCGCTTGTCCAACACGCGTCCGGCCGCCTTCGCGTCCAGTCCCATCACCACGCGCAAGAGCACTGCCTCGGCCTGATCGCGAGGCAGCCGCGCGATCAGCGCGAGCGCCGTGTCGGTGTCCAGCGCCTCGATCGCGGACCTGGCGGTGTCGTCATCGCCTGGCCGCTCCGCCAACTGCTCGATCGGCACGCTCGGGCCGGGCCGGCGACGCTGGCGGCGCAGATGGTCCAAAGCACGGTGGCGGGCGATCGTCGCTGCCCAACCGCGGAACCCATCGGAGTCCCCCCGAAAGGACGTGAGATCGCGGGCGATCTGCAGCCATGCCTCGGACGCCACGTCCTCGGCCTCCTCGCCTACGAGCACCCGCAGGTACCGCAGCAGGCCGGGGTGCACGGCCCGGTAGATCACCCGGAAGGCATCTTCGTCGCCACTCTGCGCGGCGAGCACCGCGGCCGACACGTCGACCGGGTCCGGCCAGAGCCGCGGAGCCCCGATCGGTACGTCATCCGACGCGTCGTTCGCCGGCTCGGCTCCCACCGGCCCCGGTCGGCGCCAACCGACGCCGGTGGCCACACCACCGCTCCCACCCGACCCGACCACATCACGCATCCGCGACATAATGGGGCATACGGGCGGCGTTTGGAAAGTCGGCCTGGACACCACCGGCAAGCCTTGGGAGTAGCGGACAAGGGGATGCTGACCGTGGGCCACGGCCAGCGCTCTGATCGAGAAGACAGGCCGCACCGATGGTGGAGCCGCCTCTCCGACTGGAATCGTCCATCCCCAAAGCGATAGTGGTGCTGTAGTCCAAGCGAGGCGACTTCTCCTCGCGCGGCGCGGGTGCTCGGTGCAAGATCAACGTCGTCGATTACCGCGCCAGGAGTACAGCCCGGCTCCACACAGCAGCCGATCCTGAGGCTCGTCGGTCCCGTGCGCGACTGACAGCAACGGTGACAGCAACAGCCTCAGCCGAGAGCGTCGCCCAGCTTCCTCAGCGCCTTCCGTTTCTCATCGAGGGCGGCATGGGCGTAGATGGTCATCGTGACCTCGATGTCGCTGTGGCCGACGATGTCCCGGACGATGTGCGTCGGGACGCCGAGGTCCAGGAGCAGCGACACGCAGGTGTGCCGGATGTCGTGGAACCGTACGGCGTCGAGGCCGGCGCGCTTGCGGATCCGTCCCCAGCTTCGTCGGAGGTTGTCCGGCTCCAGCGGTGTGCCGACGCGGGGTGGGAAGACGAGGTCGTTCTCCTGCCAGTTCGGCCAGGCGTTCGCCCGGTCGGTCCTCTGCCGTTCCCTGTGTGCCTTCAAGACTTCGACACAGATCTCCGGGAGCGGCACGGTCCGCTCGGAGTCTTCGGTCTTGGGCCGGACGAACTTCAGCTCTACGTCCTCCCCCTCTGCCGCGGCGGAGGCCGAGGCAGAGGGGGGAGGACGTAGAGCGCACAGAGCGGTTCGTCGTAGGCGGCGGCGAGGACGGCACGTGCTTGTGGGACGGTCAGCCCGCGGTTGACCTTGTATCTCGGCGTGGTGACCTGACCGACCGCGGAGCGTGAGCCCAGGTCGACGGACGAGCGGACGTTGATACGCCGACGTTCTGGAAATCCGCCAGCGCTCGGGCGACTCCTGCTGCTGTACAGCACGGGAGTACAGCAACACCGCCGTGCAGCACCTGTCGGGCTCGCACGACCACACACGTCCGAACAGGGCGAGGCCGATCCGACCTGCCTCCCGCCGATAGTTCGGGACGAAGAGGTCGTGGGTTCAAATCCCGCCACCCCGACACTGGTCAAGGGCCACTTCCGATCATGGGAAGTGGCCCTTTTGCGTGCCAGATGGACGTCGAACGCGGCAAGCAGGATCACGCAGGCGCGGTGAGTGTCGTTGCACGGGTGATCCGGCGGACGCCAGCCTGATCTGGCTTCGTTCGCGAGAAGGGACATCGGATCTTCGCGGCTACGGCACCACTTCGCCCAGCGCCGAATGATCAATATTCGTGAGAAGCGGCTCCACCTGTGGTCCTCAGGCGTCCTTGGCACCTTCTCGGTGACGACGACCTTCAGTGACATAGCGTGATGGCGACTCTCCGTCGGACGCACTCTTCTGCCGATGAGCGGATGATTTGCGACGACCGTCGCGGCTACCGTCCCACCCGTAATGTCGTTGCCACCCTTGATGATCACCTCTATTCTCCGTCCGCATGATCGACCTGTTCGATGCCGCAGCGATGTATGACGAGGACTACCTGCACTTCTTTGCCGCGCCCCGTGGCCTCAGCGAGCTCGCGGCGCACGGACCCGCCGTCCCGGGCGCTGATTCCTCGGGCGAGGTTGTCGCGGAGTTGACCTGGCGGTTGCTGGATCTGCGGCCGGACATGAGCGTGCTGGACCTGGCCTGCGGGCATGGGGAACTGGCCAACCGCTTGGCTGCTCGCGGCTGCCGGGTCACGGGTCTCGACTCCTCGGCGGTCTTCTTGGATCGGGCCCGCGCCGACGCAGCCGCCGCCGGTGTCAGCGTCGAGTACGTGGCCGGGGACATGCGCCAGATACC
>DASQPY010000141.1:0-12896 GCA_035643735.1 Actinoallomurus sp.
ACTCCGCAAGCATAGGGGACAACCGCCCCAACCACCAAAGTGAATCCCCGCCTACCGCGGCCGGCCCGCCTCACCCGAGGGCGCTGTCGGCGAGACGGACGGGGGAAGCGGTGTTCCTGACGGCGTTTGTGCAGGTGATGGCGCTATGGGGCGATCGGGCTTCGGTTCGAGGGTTCGTTCGATCTGGGCCGACGTCAGGCCCAGGCCTCCCAGGCGGATGTCGTCCCAGCCCTGGAGGCGGTGGCTGGTGCGGTTGAAGTAGAGCACCGACATCTCGAACGGGGTCGGTTCCTCGTGTTCCAGGCCGCGCATTCCGGCGCCGCCGGTGGAGCCCTGGATGAACAGCCGGGTGCCGGCCGACAGGAGACGCGTCGAGCGCTGGTGCATGTGGCCGCTCAGGATGAGTGGCGCGGTTCCGTCGAACGCCTGGCCCTCCGCCGGGTCGTGGACGAGTACGACGTCCGGCGCGTCGTGGGAGGCGACCATCTGGGCCGCGGCGCCCTGGCCGATCGCGAGCATCTCGCGGGCGTCCACGTCGTCGCCTCGGGTGGTCTTGTCCGGGGTGAAGCGGGGATCGCCGATGCCGAAGATCCGTAGGCCTGCCACGTCCTTGACCTGGTTGTCGAGGACGACCGCGTTCTTCTGGCGGCGTACCGACCGTTCGGTGTCGCCGGAGTCGTGGTTGCCGCGGATGAACACGTACGGGACCTTGATCTTGGAGATGTCGTTCGCGAACTTCTCCTCCGCCGACGAGCCGTGGTCGGTCAGGTCGCCGGTGTCGATCACCAGCTGGACGTTGAACTGCTTGGTCACCTGGCGGATGACGCTCCAGGCCACCGGGTTCAGGTGGATGTCGGACACGTGCAGCACCCGGATGGTGGTCGGGTCCGGCTCGTACGTCGGCAGCGTCGACGTCACGTCGTACAGGCGCGAGACGTTGCCGATCAGCTGGGCCAGTTGGGCGCGGTAGGCGCCGAAACGGGACACGATGGACTTCGCGTCACCCACGACCTGCGGTGCGCTGGCGAGGATTCCGGTGAAGCGCGGCTCCGCCACCGACTGCGGGTTGAACGTCACCGCCCCCAGGACGCCGACGACCAGCAGGCCGTTGAACGCCGCGAGCATCGACCACAGAGACCGCTTCCAGGTACGGAACACCACGAAACCGGCGAGGGCGGCACACAGCAGCGCCGCCGCCACCGCTTTGGCGATCATGACGATGAAGCCGTGCCGGATGTCGGCGCCCACGGTCTGCGAGAGGTGGTCGACGGCGGCCGGGTCCTCGATGAGCTTGCGGGCGGGTTCGGGGCGGATCTGGGTGACCTGTGCGTCGATGCGTACGGGGCCGGCGTGGCTGTCCAGGCGGAGCGTGCCCAGCGGCGGGATGTCGATGACGGTGCCGCCGGACAGGGACGGGCGGAGGGAGAATGTCACATCGGCAGGCCCGATGTCGGTCTTGGCGTTTCCGCCGTACAGCATGCCCAGCCAGCCGGCCATCAGCCCGACGGCGATGATGGCACCGATTCGCGCCGGCAACCGGACACGCCGCATGGCCGCGAACCGGAGTACTTCTGTTCTTGCTCGGGTCAACACGTTGGTACCTATGCTCGCTTCCGCCGCTCTCCACGCACAATGACAGGGTGATCGAGATGAGCCGTGGAGAGTTCGAGGACCTTGTCGGTGAGGCGCTGGACACGATCCCACCACGGCTCACCCGACTCATGAAGAACGTCGTCATCGTGGTCGAGGACGACGCTCCACCGCAGGTCACCGCGCATGGCGGCACACTCCTCGGGCTGTACGAGGGCGTGCCGCTGACCGCGCGCGGAGACACTTACGCGGGCTATCTTCCCGACCGTATAACGATCTTCCGGCGTCCGCTGCTCGCCGTCAGCGAGACCCGTGATGACCTGGTACGAGAGGTGCGTGTCACCGTCGTCCATGAGATCGCTCACCATTTCGGCATCGACGACGATCGGCTGCACGAACTCGGCTGGTGATCTGATCAGGCACAATGGGTCACGCTCCATCGACGGAGCGTGAGATAATCCTCTGGGACCACCCGGTCACGGAAAGCGACCAGGGTCGCGGCCGCAGTAGAGGAGCGCGCGTGGGCGGACGACATCGACGGCCGTTGGATCGGCAGGCCACTTATGGCGAAGTGTTCGGTGTCGGTGAGTTCCGTTCTCTCTGGCTGGCCCAGGCGCTGTCCTACATCGGCGACCAGTTCGCCCAGGTCGCGCTCGCCGTACTCGTCTACAACAACACGCACTCGCCGCTGAAGACGGCGGTCGCGTACGCCCTCACGTACCTGCCGCCGATCATGGGCGGCCCGGTCCTGTCGGTGCTCGCCGACCTCATCCCCCGGCGGCGGGTCATGATCGTCTGTGACCTGGCGCGCGCCGGCGTTCTGGCGCTGATGGCCGTCCACCACATGCCGTTCGCCGCGCTGTGTGCGCTGATCTTCTTCAGCGTGCTGCTGGGCACGCCGTTCACGGCGGCGCGGGCCGCCCTGCTGGCGGAGGTGCTGCCCGGCGACATGTACGTCGTCGGCTCGGCCATCAACAACATCACCCACCAGCTCACGCAGATGCTGGGGTTCCTCGCGGGCAGTGCGGTGATCTTCGCCGTGGGCACGCACGAGGCGCTGGCCATCGACTCCGTGACCTTCGTGCTGTCCGCGATCATCGTGGTGGTCGGCGTGCGGCGGCGTCCGGCGCCCCGGCGCGACGGCCGGGCGCGGGAGTCGCTGTGGCAGATCTCGCGCCGTGGCGGACGGCTGGTGCTCGGCGACCGTACGCTGCGGCCGCTCGTCTGCTTCGCCTGGCTGTGCGGGTTCTACGTGCTGCCCGAGGGGCTGGCCGCCCCCTACGCGAAGACGTTCGGCGACAGCCCCTTCATCGTCGGGGTGCTCATGTCGGCGATGCCGACGGGGATGGTCGTGGGGGCGTTCGCGTACAGCCGGTTCGTCCGGCCGGACAACCGGCTGCGCCTGATGGGCTGGATGGCGATGCTCGCGTGCGCGCCGCTGATCGGTTCGGGGCTGCGGCCGCCGCTGTGGGCGGTGGTCGCGCTGTGGGCGCTGTCCGGCATCGGCTGCGCCTACCAGGTGGCGGCCAACGCCGCCTTCGTGGCCGCGGTGCCCCCGTCCGGACGGGGGCAGGCGTTCGGGCTGGCCCAGTCGGGCATCCTGGCCAGCCAGGGGATCGGCATCCTCGTGGGCGGCGCGCTGGCCCAGGTGCTCGGCCCCGAGCCGGTCGTCGCCCTGGCCGGCGTGGCGGGGCTGACCGTGGCGACGATGCTCGCGATGTCCTGGACGCAGGTACGGACCGAGGTCATCGCCTCGACCCACGACCGCGCGATCAGGGCCGCCGCCTAGGCGTTGCGGTGGGTCTGCTTGTCGATGAGTTCCTGGGCGATCGAGACGTCCTTGCCCTCCTCCGGGATGATCAGCGCCGCGGCGACGTACAGCAGGATGCCCGCGCCGCTGGTGAGGACGGTCAGGACGGCGGCCACGATCCGTACGAGGGTCGGGTCGACGCCGAAGTAGGCGGCGGCACCGGAGCAGACGCCGGTGATCATGCGTCCGGAGCGGGTGCGGGTGAGTCGGCGGGGCTGGGTGTCGGTGGGCTCGTTCATCGTGTCTTCGTTCATGTCTCGATCGTGCCCGCCGGGCGTTCCCCCCGCCATGGGGGCTTGCCCTGATCCACCCCTGAGAGAACCCCTATGGCCCTTCGGCCACATCGACGACGCAGCACGGCCGGACGAATCGCCAACCCTGAGACGGCGGGGGTGGCGCCCCGAAGGTCGCGGTGACCCGCAGCCGCGAACGGTCGAGCGGCCGCGCCGTGCTCAGCCCGTAGATGAGACGGTCGCGGGCGGTGGGCGAGCCGTACGTCAGCATGCGCTCGTTGTCGATCACCACGACGCTCTCCGGGTCGTACAGACCAGGACGTAGTGCCCCAGCCAGGTCGGAGATGGCGAGCGTACGGGGCTCGTCGAGCGCCAGCCGGGCGAACACCGCCGGATCCATCACCGGCGCCCGCTCCTCGCGTGGCGCGCGCCTCAGCAGCGCCCGCAGCGGCACGGCGTCCGACGCGTCGTCGAGGATGACGAAGTCTCCCCCGCCCACCGGGATGAACGCCTCCGGGCCGCTGTGCGCTCCACGGAGCCGCTGGAACCCGCAGTCGCGCACGCTCTCCCCGCGCAGCACGTCGCCGTCGCGGCGGAACGCCACGGAAAGCTGCACCCCGACGCGCAGCCAGAGCGGGAGTACGAGCAGGCCGCCGTCGGCGAGCTGGTCGCGCCAGGACGCCGAGATGTCGGAGGTGCCGATGGTCAGCTCGATCCGGTCGTACGGGGCGTGGTCCGGTGCGCCGGCCCAGCCGTCGCCGGTGCGTACCTCGACGTTCGGTACGTCGGCCAGGCGGTTGCGGGCCGCGTCCGCGACGTCGTCGTCGATGTCGACGGTGATGACGCGGTCCGCGAGCCGTCCGAGCAGCGCGGCGTTGTAGCCGGTGCCGGCGCCGATCTCGAGCACCGAGTGGCCGCGTTCGAGCCGCAGCTGTTCGAGCATGATCGCGACGATCGCGGGCTGGCTGGCCGAGCTGATCGCCACACCCGCGTCATCCCACTTGGTGACCAGAACCTTGTCGGCGTACGCCTCACCGCGCCGGTCCTCGGGAACGAAGAGCTCGCGCGGGACCTCGGCCATCGCTCCGGCCACCCGGTCGTCGGTGAGGACGCCCTTGTCGATCAGCAGCCGGACCAGGTCACGGGGGGCCATAGGCCCAACGTACGCTGTGGTTCGAACCCTCTGGGAGGTCTTGATGGATCTGCTGCGCATCGACGACCGGTTCACCGACGAGGAGCGGCTGGTCCGCGACACGGCCCGCCGGTTCGCGGCCGAGCGGATCGAGCCACATGTGGCCGACTGGTTCGAGGCGGGCACGTTCCCCGTGCGCGATCTCGCGCCGGAGCTGGGTGAGCTCGGTCTCCTGGGCATGCACTTGAGCGGGTACGGCTGCCCGGGCGCGGGGGCGGTCGCCTACGGGATCGCCTGCCGTGAGCTGGAGGCCGCCGACTCCGGGGTTCGCAGCTTCATGTCCGTACAGGGCTCGCTCGCCATGACGGCGATCCACAAGTACGGCTCGGAGGAGCAGAAGCGGGAGTGGTTGCCGCGGATGGCGGCCGGCCAGGCGCTCGGCTGCTTCGGCCTGACCGAGCCCGACCACGGCTCGGACCCGGCGAACATGAACACCCGCGCGAAACGTGAGGGCTCCGACTGGGTGCTCAACGGCTCCAAGATGTGGATCACGAACGGCTCGGTCGCCGACGTCGCCGCCGTGTGGGCGCGTACGGACGAGGGGGTCCGCGGCTTCCTGGTCCCGCGCGGTACGCGGGGGTTCTCCTCGCGCGACATCCACAAGAAGCTGTCCCTGCGGGCGTCGGTGACGTCGGAGCTCTCACTCGACGACGTACGCGTGCCCGCCGACGCGATGCTGCCCGAGGCCGCGGGGCTCAGGGGGCCGCTGGGCTGCCTGTCGGAGGCGCGGTACGGGATCATCTGGGGCGCCGTCGGAGCGGGGCGTACGTGTTACGAGGCGGCCGTGGAGTACGCCAAGACGCGCGAGCAGTTCGGCAAGCCGATCGGGGCGTTCCAGCTCACCCAGGAGAAGCTCGCGTGGATGGAGATCGCGCTGGGTCAGGCGGGCCTGGTCGCGCTGCACATCGGGCGGCTGAAGGAGGCCGGTGAGGTCACGCCGCAGCAGGTGTCGTTCGGCAAGCTCACCAACGTACGGGCGGCGCTCGACGTCGCGCGCTCGGCCCGATCGGTCCTGGGCGCGAACGGCGTCACGCTGGAGTACCCCGTGATCCGGCACATGACGAACCTCGAGTCGGTGCTGACGTACGAGGGGACACAGGAGATCCACACTCTGGTCCTCGGCCAGGCCATCACCGGCATTTCTGCATACCGCTGACAAAGCGCGCCTCTAGGTTTCGGTATATGCGCGGTGTGTCGTGTTTCGCGCGTACGACCTAACGGGGATGTTCCCGGCATTCGCCTGCGTTCGCCTGCGTTCGGGAGGTCGGAGCATGACGGCATCGCGCATTTCGCACACCACCGGCTGGTTGTCCTTTGCGGGGATCGTGGCATTCGTGGTCGGTGTGTTCAACGTGATGGACGGACTGGTCGCGTTGTTCAGAAACGACTACTACCTGGTGACATCGCAGGACATCCTGGTGTTCAACTTCACCGCCTGGGGCTGGATCTGGCTGATCCTCGGACTCGCCCAGATCGCCATCGGCGCGGGCCTCCTCGCGGGGCAGCCGTGGGCCCGTGCGGCCGGCGTGGTCATGGCCGTGCTCGTGGCCATCGGGCAGCTGGCCTTCCTGCGGGCGTTCCCGGTGTGGTCGGTGCTCGTGATCGCCATGTGCCTGCTGCTGGTGTACGCGCTGACGGCACACCCCCGTACGCGGGCGTATCCGGAGGTCTAGTCCGTCCCCACGACGGCGCTGCGGCGCTCGATCAGGACGACGTCGCGCCAGCTCCCATGGTGACGGCCGACGCGCGTACGCGTACCGACGACCCGGAACCCCGCGCGCTCGTGCAGCCGGAGGCTGGCGGTGTTCTCCGGAAAGACCCCGGACTGCACGGTCCAGATGCCGGCCGACTCGGTCGAGCCGATGAGCGCGTGCAGGAGCGCACCGCCGATCCCCCGCCCGTGTGCGGCCGGATCGACGTAGACCGAGTGCTCGACGACGCCGGCGTAGGCGCAGCGGCTGGACGTGGGGATGGCCGCGACCCAGCCGAGCAGGTCACCGGTGTTGGACTCCGCGACGTGGCGATGGAGCGGGAGCTTGGCCCGGTCGAACTCCTCCCAGGTGGGAACCTCGGTCTCGAAGCTCGCCTGACCGCCGTCGATGCCGGCCTGGTAGATGGCGAGCACGCCGCCGGCGTCCGACTCCCGCATGGGCCGGATCGTGACGCCGGGGGGCGCCGGGGGCTTGACCGCCCGTACGGTGCCGTTCGCCGCGGCGATCTCGATGAACCCGGCGGCAAGAAGCTCCTTTTGGTACTCGCCGGTGTCCGCCTGGCCGGCGACCTCGACGCTGCCGCCAGGCCGCAGCGTACGGAACGCGGTGACCGGCTCGCTCTCGTGAGTAACTCTGCTGTCGCTCATCATGGTTCTCTCAGTATTGGGTGGCGGCGTCGACGAGGCAGAAGGGGTGCCCCGCGGGATCGAACAGCACCCGAAACCGCCGCCCGCCCGGCTGATACCCGGCAACGGTCGCCCCGAGCCGCTGAAGCTCTTCCTCGGCCCGTTCGAGATCGTCCACCCGGAAGTCGAGGTGGACCCTGCGCGGGGCGTCGTCATCGGGCCAGCGAGCCGCACGGTTGGCCACACGCTGGAAGTCGATCCGGACCCCGCCGCCGGTCAGCGTGACGAAGTCGTCGTTGGACGAGGCGATCTCCCCACCGGCGAACGCCTGGTAGAACCGGGCGAGTTCGAACGGATCCGGGCAGTCGACGGTGACCGCGAACAGATGCGCGAGAGCGGGCATCGGGCCTCCTCGTTATGGTGGGTAGAGGGACCATGATGACCTTCGGCGGGGGCCGGCGCCCCACGCCCGCCCACCGGTCCGTGGTGACCGCCACGGCGTCACACTCAGGATCACGAGGGCCCGACCCCTCCGGTACCCTCGTGCCAGCGGGGCGTTAGCTCAATTGGCAGAGCTGTGGACTTTTAATCCATAGGTTCCGGGTTCGAGCCCCGGGCGCCCTACCACTCGGATAGCCGCCGACCTGCGGTTTCTTACGGTTGCTGATCTCGCTGGTGATCGTTTCCCGCTGATGTGTGCTCATTGTGTGCTCGTGGGGCCGTCGCGGGGCACCCGGGCGCTTCTGGCCCGTGGATGGGTCGAGCGGGCTTGTCGAACCGGATGATTGATCATTTTGTGATCTTGGTTGGTGCGGGTTCCTGCTGCGGCGCTTCCACCGGCGTCGCGGAGAGTGGGGCAAAGAGCGCACGGTCGGCGGCATGAGCGGGGATCGGAGCGAATGATCAGCCGGCTGGTGTGACCGATCGCGATGCCGAGGGGGTCGCTCATCCGATCCTGTTGACGCCACCGCCGGCCGCGAACCGCACGCTGGACCTCGTCCGTGTCCGCAACACCAGAGCGCCTGCGGATCCGGATGCCTAGGTGTCGAGCAGTTCCGGGGTGAAAACATCCTATCTTCCACTGCCGGGTGGACAGGCCCTGCTCATAGTGGTACCGCAGGTAGGTGTCAAGGGTGGCGTAGTTGGCCGAGATGCCGTAAGGCCACCAGTCCTCAGGGAACTCTTCGCCGTTGCGCTCGACCAGGGCGTTCATCCACGGCACCATGGTCGGGACCTCGTAGAGCCTGCGGTTCCGGCGGTAGCGGTCGGCGGCGGCGTCCTTCGCCTCGGAGAATGCGCGGTAGACGTCGTGTGCGAGGTCAGGACGGTCCCGGAGGAGATCCCGCTGGACGACGATCGTGTGCATGATCGGGAAGATCCCGGTTCGCTGGTGGTAGTCGCGCTCCAGCGGCTCGAAGTCGGGGAACAGCCGGGCGACGTTCGGGGATCCGTCGAGCACGCACTGCGGGACGTTCGCCGAGAACAGGGCATCGATCTCGCCCGCGTCGAGCATCGCGCTCAGTGTCTTCCCCTCAGGCGCGACGGTCACGTCGACGTCGGCCGGATGCGGATGGGGGATGAAGTCGAAGGGGGCCGCGGGGTGCTCCAGGCCACCGATCACCCAACGGTTGTCTTCGGGTTTGAACCCGTACTCATCCATCAGGATCCCTTTGGCCCACACGCCGGAGTCCTGACCGTAGGTGCCGAACTCACCGATGGTCTTGCCCATCAGATCACCTGGTTCGGTGATTCCTCTATGGGTGTTGATGAAGATACACAAGTGCCGGAATACGCGATTCGGGAAGATCGGCAACGCTACGAACGGCAGGCCGGTCTCCAATAGCCGCAGGTAGAACGTGAGCCCGAGTTCGGCGACGTCGAACTCGTTTCCGCGGATCAGCCGGTCGAAGATCTCCGGCAGAGTGGCCCCGGTTTCCATCGTGACGTTCATGCCGTCGGCGCTTACTCTCCCGTCGAACAGCGGTTGCGTTGTGTCGTACTGGAAGCACCCGATCGTGAGAGCGGGGTCGGTCATGGGTATCACTCCCCTCGGCTTTATGGCTTTCCATCGTTGGCAGTCGCGGACCGGCTGTCCAAGACCAGCTCGGCACGCCCGATACCGCACGGGTATCGTGTCGTGGTGGACCTTCGCGCGCTCCGGTACTTCGTCGCCGTAGCCGAGGAGCGCCACGTCGGCCGGGTGGCGAGCCGCCTGCACATGACGCAGCCGCCGCTCAGCCGGGCGATCCGGCAGCTCGAAGACGAACTCGGCGCCAGCCTGCTCGAGCGCACCCCGAAGGGCGTCACCCTCACGCCCGCCGGAACGGTGATGTACGACGAAGCGGGCGTATTGCTGCGGCAAGCCGACCGAATCCGCAGTCGCGTGACCGCTGCGGCAGGGGCGGCGACCCTCACCATCGGGACGCTTGCGGACGCGGCCGAACAGGTCGGCGGCCGCCTGGCATCGCTCTTCCGGGCACGTCATCCGCACGTGAACGTCAGCATCCACGAATCGGACCTCGGCAACCCGACGGCCGGGCTTCGCGCCGGGCTGGTCGACGTGGTACTGACCCGCACCCCCTTCGACAACACCGGCATCAAGCGTCCTGCGTTCCGTTCCCGTCGGCGTGGTGATGCGTGACGACGACCCGCTCGCACGTCGCGCTTCGGTGTCTTCGGCTGTCCACCACAAGGGCCGCAGATCAGGCCGCGCCTACGAAACGCCGGTCGGCGGCGTCCGGTGGCAAGATGGATACGCGGTCGCTCTCACCTACGGCCCCGACCGCGACTGGGTCAAGAACGTCATGGCTGCCGGGGGCTGCGAGCTGGAGGTGCGCGGCAAGATGGTCCGAGTCGGGAGGCCGGAGATCGTCCACGATCCCGACCGTGACGACATGCCACCCGGTGTGCGCCAGATCCTCAGGCTCATCGGAGTCGCCGATTTTCTGCACATGACGAAGATCTGAGGTTGGCGGATATCGGCACAGGCTGGACGCCGATCGTCCTGGCCGCGCTGAGCGACAGGTTCTGACCCGGAGCCATCCGCTGAGGTCCGAGCGAAAATGCGATCCGCGGCAGAAGAGTACGTGCGAGTAGCTGAGCGGGTCTGCAGTCCGCCTACGAGCTCGTTGGGGCCGGGCTCACGGAGCTGGATCTCGTCGATGGTCATCGGATTGCCGGGCTCGTGCGGGACGGCGGCCGCGCTTTCATAGCGCCGCACAGGGTGGTGTTGGGGCGTTCAGGATGTGGTGGAGGGCATCGGGGCCTGCCCCTGGCGGTGGGTGGCGGCCAGTTCGGCCAGGTTCCAGGCGCGTGCGCCGATGACGGTGTGGCTTAGTGGGCCGCGGTGGTGGAGGGTGCCTTGGACCAGCAGCAGTTCGGAGTGGAACAGGGTGTGGGCGCTGTCGGGGTGGGTGTTGCCGAGGAAGGCGAGGTCGATCAGACCGTCGGCGTCGTCGAGGGTGAGGAAGATGACGCGGTGCCGGGAACGGGTGGGCGGGGTCTGGATGGCTGCTTTGACGCCGGCGACCAACACGGTGGTGCCGTGTTCGATGTGGGCCAGTTGGTGGGCGGGGATGGCTCCGAGCTCGGCGAGTAGGTCGCGGTAGTGGTCCATGAGATGGCGTGAGATGTCCATGCCTAGGACGGCGAGTTCGGCGCGGAGTTTCTGCGTGCCGGTCATCTCCGGCAGGCCGCTGGCGGGGAGAGGGGTGGTGGCGGCTGAGCGCTGGTGGAGTTGGGCGATCTGCGTCAGCACGTCCCGGCGGGTTTGCCCGGGGGTGATCGTCTCCAGTGCCCCGGTCTGGGCGAGGCGTTCGGCGACCGGGCGAGTGGGGCGGGCACGCTGCCACAGATCGCTGAGGGAGGTGTAGGGCTGGCCGGCGATGATACGAGTGGTCTCGGCGGCGGTGATGCCGTACACCTGCGACAGCGCCATGCGCAGCCCGTATCCGGACCCCGCGTTGCGGGCGTCGATGGGTTCGATGCGGTAGGTGGCGCCGGAGCGGTTGATGTCCAGTGGCAGGATCGCGATGCCACGGCGGCGGGCGTCGGCGAGGATGACCCGCCGCGGGTACATGCCGGCGTCGTGGGTGAGGACTCCGGCGTAGAAGGCGGCCGGGTGGTGGGCTTTGAGCCAGGCGGACTGGTAGGTGGGCACCGCGAACGCCACGGCATGGGCCTTGCAGAATCCGTAGGCGCCGAACGCGGCGAGACTCGCCCAGGTCTCTTCGATGACGGCGCTGTTGTAACCGCGGCCGCGGGCCTGCGCGGCGAACCAGCGGCGCACCCGTTCTTGGGCTTGCGGCTCGGACAGGGCGCGGCGGGCCTCGTCGGCCTCGGCATGGTCGCAGCCGGTCATGAACGAAAGAAGGCGGATGACCTGTTCGTGCCAGACGAGCACGCCGTAGGTCTCCTGCAGTGCCGGCGTGAGGTCGGGATGGGCGTAATGGGGGCGGCGGTGGCCGTGCCGGGCGGCGATGAACGGGGTGACCATGTCGGCGGCGACCGGGCCGGGCCGGAACAGCGAGATGTCGGTGACCAGGTCGTGGAAGGTCTTTGGCTGGAGCCGGCCGAGGAGGTCACGCTGACCGGGGCTTTCGATCTGAAAGCAGCCCAGTGTCTGGGCGGATCGGATCAGCTGGTAGGTGTCGGGGTCCTCGGGTGGTATCTGGGCCGGGTCGTCCAGGTCGATCCGCTGACCGGTGGTGCGCTCGACTTCGGCGACGGCGTGCACCATCGCCGACTGCATCCGGACGCCGAGCACGTCCAGTTTGAGCAAGCCCATGCGCTCGACGTCGCCGGTGTCGAACTGCGACATCGGCCACCCCATACCGCTGGGCACCACCGGGGTGCGGTCGCGCAGCCGGGCATCCGACAGCAGTACCCCGCACGGGTGCATCGCGATGCCGGTGGGGAGTTCGTCGAGGCGTTCGACCAGGTCCCACAGCCGCCCGTACTCTGTGGCGCGGGCGGCGACGGCGGCCAGTTCGGGCAACCCTCTCAGGGCCTCACGCGTGTCGCACGCGCGAAGGTGCTGCGGGAACGCCTTGGCGAGCTTGTCGATCTGGGTGGGCGGCAGTCCGAGGGCGGCGCCGGCGTCGCGGATGGCGTGGCGCACCCGGTAGGTCACGTGCATGGACACCGTGGCGACCCGGTCCGCGCCGAACCGGTCGAAGATCGCCTGGTAGACCTCCGGGCGGCGAGCGGACTCCACATCGATGTCGATATCGGGAAGGGCCGTGCGGCGCAGGGACAGGAACCGTTCCATCAGCAGGCCGTGCTGCACCGGGTTGGCCGCGGTCACTCCAAGGAGGTGGGTGACCAGACAGCCGGCGGCCGAGCCGCGGGCGGCGACCCGGACCCCCAGCTCGCGGGTGTCATCGACGACTTGGGCGACGGTGAGGAAGTAGGTGGGGTAGCCCAGCTTCTCGATGACCTGCAGTTCCTCCGCCAGTCGGCGCGTCATGGCCGGGTCACGGTCGTAGCCGCGCTCTGCCATGGCGGCGGCGCACCGCGAGCGCAGCATGTCTGCGGCGGTGGCCGCACTGGCGCCGACCAGCTGTGGCTCGGGGAAGCAGACGCTGGCCCAGCCCAGATCCCGTCCCGGCTGGACGGCGCACCGTTCGGCGCACTCGGTGGTGGCGGCCAGCAGCCGCCGGCCCCCGCCTTCCTGCCCGGCGGCGCGCGCGACCAGCTCGGCGATGCAGGCCATCGTGCCGGGCCCCTTGAGCC
>DASQPY010000142.1:0-6810 GCA_035643735.1 Actinoallomurus sp.
GAATCCGGGCAGTCGAACGTCCCGTCCGGAGGGGCGAGCGCACCGGCGCCCTACCGTTCGTGGCCGGCGCGCAGCCAGTCGACGTAGTCGCGCACGGCGGCCTCGGTGTCGTAGGCGGGCCGGTAGCCGGTGTCATCGCGCAGGCGGGAGATGTCGAGGTGAACGTCCCTGCCGAGCCCGTTCGGGTCATGGCCCTCGTGGAGCTCGATCTCCGCGTCCGGGACCGTGCTGGTGATCGCGGCCGCGAACTCCCGGTACGTCGTGGCGCGCCCGCCGGAGACGTTGTAGGTGCGGTGGCCGAGCCGCTCCGCCGTGTGCAGCAGCGCGATCGCGCGTCCGCAGTCCTTCACGTAGATCGAATCCACGCCGTCGTCCGCGTACGCGGACGGACCGGAGGCGGGGTCAGGCCGCCCGAGCCGCCGGCCGGACATCACGTGTGCCCCCGGGATGGTAGTGAGTCCGCCGGGCGTCCACGATGAAGGCCGCCGGGCGGTTCACCGGACGGATGCGGCCCGGCCATTCTCGGCGACGGCCGGGCGGTCTGGGCGACGGCACCGCCTTGCCGCTCAGGCCGCCGGGCCGTGCAGGGTTCTCAGGCCCTCGACGTCGTTCATGATCTTTTTACCGGCGCGGCGGGCACCCTCGGGCGTGAAGTGGATGTTGTCCGAACGCAGCCGTACGCCGCCGACGACCTGCCGGCACGGCGGGCCTCCTGGGCAGACGACCGGCGTCAGGTCGACGACCGTGACCCGGTCCGCATGGTGCCTGCCCCACGAGCGGAACAACGCCCGCTGCCGGCCCACGGGGAACGTGGCCGGGTAGTTCGCCGGCCAGCCCGCCCACCAGCTCGGCAGGACGAGGACCAGATGGGCGTCGCCGCGGCGGGCCAGCAGCCGGTCCCAGCTTTCCAGGATCCGACGCTGCCATTCGCCGGTGCCCGCGACGATGATCCGGCCGTCCTCGGCCCGGATGTCGGACCACTCCATGATGTCGGACCAGACGACGACCTTCGGGTGGTACCGGATCATCATCTCGCGCTGCTTCGCCGGCGCCTCCCAGGTGCAGTTCGGATGGCGTCCGAGATAGTCCGCGCTCTGGAACGTGAGCACGACGTCGGTCGGCTGGCAGCCCCCCACGGTCGCGATGACCACGCCCACGTCGCGGTGGCGCAGTTCGCCGGCCAGTGCGCTGGCGAGCTGGCTGCCGGTCGAATCGCCGATGACGCCGACGTAGGGCGCCGCCGGGCTCTGCGCCTCCGCACGCAGCACCCACAGACGCGGGGCCGCCTGTGAGCTCACCGCCGGCGGTGCGACCGGGCCCTTACCGGAGGGTGGACCGGGCGGCGGCGGCCCTCCCGCCAGTGAACCGACCGGCATCATCAGGCCGAGGGCCAGCGCCGCGCCCCACATCAGAGTGGCTCATCAATGATCGTTTCTACCATCACGCAGACCGAGAGTAGCGATCGGCGTCGCAACCGATCGGCGGGTGAGCGCAAAGAACGTCTCAACACATCCGCCGGCCTGGCGCGAGCGGTCGCGGCGGCGTTCATCGGGATCGAGCTCTACGAGGGCGCCGACCCGCGGGGGGCCGGCAGTGCGCTCGACGCGTTGGACCACCTCGGCGCCGTTCTGGAGGCCTTCGGCAACCTCGGGCCGGTCGCCATACGCGCGCTGCGCGCCAAGGCCGGCCGAACCACCGCGGGGAGATGAGGGGGCCGGCTCCTGGCCGCCGGCCTCCTGGCGGCTGACGTTATCGGACACTATGTCGGACACCGTGTCCGAGAGCTGGGTTATATTGGCTCTCGTTCTTGGGTCATGCGCCGGTAACGCGGCGGATGACGAGATCAAACGGGGGAAATGCCATCGTGTCCAGATTCCTGTTGCCCACCGCCCCGAGCCTGACGATCGACGGCGTGGCGGTCGGTGCCGACCAGAGCTTTGATGTGATCAACCCCGCCACGGGGGAGCGGTTCGCGAGCGCGCCGGACGCGTCTCCGGCGCAGCTCGACACCGCGTTCGAGGCCGCCGCGCGCGCGTTCCGTACCTGGCGTACCGACGACGACGCACGCCGCGCGGCACTGCATGCGATGGCCGACGTGATCGCCGGCGCCACGGACGAGATCGCCCCGATCCTCACCGCCGAGCAGGGCAAGCCCCTGCCCTGGTCGGAGTTCGAGGTCCAGGGCGCGGCCGGCTGGCTGCGGTACTACGCGGACCTCGAACGCGGCCGTCAGGTGCTCCGCGACGACGAGACCGCCCTGGTCGAGCTGGTGCACGCTCCCATCGGGCCGGTCGCCACGATCGTGCCGTGGAACTTCCCCATCTTCATCGCCGTCGCGAAGGTCGCGGCCGCCCTGCGCGCCGGCAACACCGTCGTGCTCAAGCCGTCGCCGTACACGCCACTGGCGACGCTGAGGTTCGGTGAGCTCGTACGTGACCTGCTGCCCCCGGGCGTGTTCAACGTCATCAGCGGAGGCGACGCGCTCGGGCCCGCGATGTCCTCACACCCGCTGGCCCGCAAGATCAGCTTCACCGGCTCCATCGCGACCGGAAAGAAGGTCGCGGCGGCGGCGGCCGACGACCTCAAGCGGCTCACGCTGGAGCTGGGCGGCAACGACCCGGCGATCGTCCTCGACGACGCGGACCCGGGCACGGTCGCCGAGCAGCTCTTCGCCACCGCGTTCAACAACAACGGCCAGGCGTGCGTGGCGCCCAAGCGGGTCTACGTCGCGGAGGCTCTGCGCCCCGCTCTCGTGGAGGCGCTCGCCGAGCACGCACGCGCCGCCAAGGTCGGCGACGGCGCGGACGCCGGCACCGACCTCGGGCCGCTCAACAACGCCCCCCAGCGTGACCGTGTCCGCGAGCTCGTCGACGAGGCCGTGGCCGTTGGCGCCACCGCGGTGACCGGTGGCCGGGCGCCGGAGGGCCCGGGCTACTTCTACGAGCCGACGATCCTCACCAACGTCTCCGACGGCACCCGGATCGTCGACGAGGAGCAGTTCGGCCCGGCCATGCCGGTGATCGCCTACCGCGACGTCGAGGACGCGCTGGACCGCGCGAACGGGACGATGTTCGGCCTCGGGGCATCGGTCTGGAGTGCCGACCCCGACCGGGCGGCGGCCGTCGCCGAGCAGGTCGACGCCGGGATGACGTGGATCAACACCCACACCGCGCTCGCGTTCGACCAGCCGTTCGCCGGGGCTAAGTGGAGCGGTATCGGTGTCGAGGCGGGTGAGCTGGGGCTCGACGCCTACACCGACGTACGCGTCGTCCACCGGGCGAAGTAGCCGCTCCTAGGATCCGGTCATGCCTTCGATCACCAGACGCCCCCAGGGCCCCGACCACCGCGCCGCCGTCGAGGCCGGGGTGCTGGCCGCCACCGAACGCCTGCTCGTCGGCGGCGCGCGCTTCACCGAACTCGGCGTGAAGCAGATCGCCGACGAGGCGGGCATCGCGCGGTCAACCTTCTACCTGCACTTTCGCGACAAGACGGATCTGATGGTCCGCCTGGCCCGCGACACCAGGCGAGAGGTCTTCGAGGTCGGGAGGGACTGGGTGCCGACCAATGGTGGCCTGGAGGGACTCGTCGAAAGGTTCGCGACCATCATCGCCATCTACCGCAAGCGCGCCGCGGTGGTGGCGGCGATCCACGAGACCGTCGCCTACGACCCGATCGTCCGTGAGTTCTGGGACGCCGGGCTCACCGGCTTCGTCGAGCGCATGCGCGCGACGCTGGTGGAGGAGCAGCGGGCCGGACGGGTGGCCGCGGACCTGGACCCCGACACCGCGGCGCGGGTCATGTCCTGGAGCGGGGAGGCGGTCATAGCCCGCCACGTGGCCGTCCGTGAGGCGGCCGATGACGCGAAGCTGGCCCGCGAGCTGGCCATGCAGCGCTGGTACGGCGTGTACGCGCGTACGGCCGAGGCGCCGTAGCGCTGACTTGCTCTCACGAAACTGACAGAGGGGAATACATCCATGTACGAAGGGCGATCCTGGCAGGCGGCCGAGTTCGGCGCGCCCAAGGACGTGATGCGGGTCGTGGAGACCACGTGGTCGGAGCCGCGCGAGGGAGAGCTGCTCGTCAGAGTGCGTGCGACGGGTGTCGGTTACGCCGACGTGCTGCAGGTACTCGGCCACTACCCCGGGGTGACCCCGCCGGTGGTGCCGGGCCTGGAGGTCTCCGGCGAGGTCGTCGCGGTCGCACCGGGGTCGGAGTTCGCGGTCGGTGAGCGCGTCATGGGGATCACACCCGCAGCGCTGGCCGAACCGTACGGCGGCTACTCCGACTACGCCTACATATACGAGGGCAGGACGCTCCGGATCCCCGCGGCGCTCTCCTTCGAGGAGGCGGCCGGGTTCATGATCCCGTTCCGCACCGCCCACCAGGCGCTGGCGGAACGCATCCGGATGGAGCCGGGCGAGGTCCTGGCGATCCTCGGTGCGGGCGGGGCCGTTGGCAGCGCTTCGATCCAGCTCGGCAAGGCGCTCGGCGCCACGGTCATCGCGATCGCGGGCGGCGAGGAGAAGCTGAAGTTCTGCGCCGCCGCCGGTGCCGACCACGGCGTGAACCACCAGGAACAGGACGTCGCGGCGGAGCTGAAGCGCCTCACCGGCGGCGCCGGCGTGGACGTGCTCCTCGACCCGGTCGGCGGTGACCTGGCGACCCGGGCACTGCAGGGCGTCGGAGTCGGGGGCCGCGTGCCCGTGGCCGGCTTCGCCAGCGGTTCGTTCGTCACGGTCGACGCCGCCGACCTGCTGATGCGCAATTACGCGGTCGTCGGCGTGTACGGCGGCGGAACCACACCCGAACAGGACACCGCCGCCAACCGGCGGCTCATCGGGCTGGTCGAGGAGGGCGCCATCCGTACCCCCGTCGGCACGGTGAGCGTATTCGACGAGGTGCCGGACATGCTGAGCCGCCTCACCTCGGGCGGCCCGGCGGGCAAGCACATCATCCGCGTCTCCTGACCCCCCGGTGCGGCGTGCTGGGGGGGCACGTCGCACCGGGACCGGGGACGGGCCGGGTCCCCCTGTCCCCTCGGCTTCGGGCGGTGGCGGGGCAGATCGCGCCGGAGGGCGTGGGGGCGGAGCCCCCGCATCGGGGGGCGCCCCCAGGCGACACCCCTCAGGCCGCGGGATCGCCCGCGAGGGGGACGTCGGACAGCGTCATCGCGTCGCCCTCCAGCGGGCGGACGTCGACGCCGAGTGCGTCCGCGACGACCACATGGCGGTCCGGGACGGGGATCCATCCGGGATCGTCGTCGTGCGGCTCGCTCGCCACCAGGACGCCGTCCTCCTCCGCCCGATAGCAGAGCGTCTCCGCCCACGTCGTCGCCACGATCCGGGTGGCGTCGGTGGCGAGGATGTTCAGGCAGGCATTGGGGTCGAGGGCGGCCACCTCCTGCAGCAGCCCGGTCACGGCGGACTCCAGCGGCAGGCCGTGGTCGAGGCGCTGCCACAGCAGCGTGGCGAGCAGTGCCGCGTCGCACGTCGACTCGGGCACGTACCCCGGCTCCAGCAGATGTGCGGTCTTGTCCCGGCTGAGGTGGCCGTTCAGACTGAGCAGGCAGCCGCCGTTGGTGAAGGGCGCGGTGGCCGCCTCCTCGATCGGCATGCCGGGGCTCGCGCCACGCACCGCGCCGAGCACGCTGGACGCCGAGACCCGCCCGGCGAACCCGGCGAAATCCTCGTCCGCCTCGAAGGGCACCGCGCGACGGTACGACATCGCGGGAACCGGCTCGCCGAGAGGGAACCAGCCGGCCCCGAACCCGTCACGGTTGACGAGGTCGATGTTCTGCCAGCGTGGCCGGTCGGCTTGGCGCGGCAGCCCGTACGAGGGCGCGAGGATGAGTTCGGCCAAGGTTCGTGACCTGCCCAGCCAGGCGAAGTGGCGGCACATCGACGGGGGTTCCCCTTCCGTTGACTACGTTGACCTAGGCTCCGTGTGCCTGGAGCCAGAGCTCCAGGAGCGCCAGCTGCCACAGCGCGCTGGCGCCCAGGGTCGTCCGGTGCTCGTCGGGCGCCGCCAGCAGCTCGTCGACGTGTCCCTGCCGGAACAGCCCACGTGCCTTCGCCGCCGGGTCGTGCAGCGCCTCGCGCACCATTTCCAGATACGGACCGGACAAGTGACGGATCGCGGGCACCGGGAAGTATCCCTTGGTCCGGTCGATCACTTCGTCGGGCACCATGCCCCGGGCGGCGTCCTTCAACACACCCTTGCCGCCCGCGGCGAGCTTCCGTTCGGGCGGGCAGGACGCGGCCAGCTCGACCAGCTCGTGGTCGAGGAACGGAGTGCGCGCCTCCAGGCCCCACGCCATCGTCATGTTGTCGACGCGTTTGACCGGGTCGTCGACCAGCATGACGGTGGTGTCGAGCCGCAGGGCCGCGTCGAGCGCGCTCTCCGCGCCCGGTGCGCCGAAATGCGTGCGCGCGAAGTCACCGCTGACGTCGTTCTCCAGCAGGTACGCCGGGCTGAGCACGCCGGCAAGCGCGGCGTGCGGCCGGTCGAAGAACACCTTGGCGTACGCGTCCGTGACGCCGGCCCGTGGGACATCGGCGAGCGGCGGGTACCAGTCGTACCCGGCGAAGACCTCGTCCGCCCCCTGGCCGGACTGCACGACCTTGACGTGGCGGGAGACCTCCTGGGACAGCAGGTAGAACGCGACGGCGTCGTGGCTGACCATCGGCTCGCTCATCGCCGCGACCGCACCGGTCAGCGCGGGCAGCAGCCGTGAGTCGTCGATGCGGATCTGGTGGTGGTCGGTACCGAACCGCTCGGCCACCAGGTCGGAGTAGGAGAACTCATCGCCCG